>CANKWG010000012.1 GCA_947487325.1 Oxalobacteraceae bacterium
GGCAGACGCCCTCGGGTCTGGTCTTCATTGCGACTCAGCTGGCGCTGGATGTGTCATCGACCAAGATACGTGAGGCTATTGCAGGGTCGGAAGTGTCCGGAGAACGCGCCGACCTGCTTCCGGTGCCAGTGCTAGACTATATTCAACAACATCACCTTTACCAGACTCATTAATGGATATCAAAAAATTGCAGGGCATCGTTGTCAACGCACTTGAGGACGTGAAGGCGCAAGACATCCGCATCTTCGACACCAGCCACCTAACCAGCATGTTTGACCGCATCGCGATCGCTTCCGGTACCTCGAACCGGCAAACGAAAGCGCTGGCTTCTTCCGTGCGTGACTCCGTCAAGGCCGCTGGCGGAGAGATTCTCAGCATGGAAGGTGAAGGTACCGGCGAATGGGTACTGGTCGATCTGGGCGACATGGTCGTCCACATCATGCAGCCCGCTATCCGCGCTTACTACCGTCTCGAAGAATTGTGGGGCGAGAAAGAAATCAAGCTCGGCGCGGCGACGCGCTCGGCAACCGGTGCGAAAACAACGCTGGTCAAGGCTTCGTCGCATATCACCAAGACCGCCGTGAAAAAAACGGCACGCACCAAAGCCAGCGATATCAAGGCCAGCGACACGAAAGCCCCGGCGAAAAAAGCGGTGGCGGAAAAAACAGCGGTAACAAAAACTGCTGCTACCAAAACTTCGGCCAGAACTCCTGCCAAAACCCCGGCAAAGAAAGCAGTCGCCAAAAAAACCGTGGCCAAGAAAGCGATAATTAAAAAAGTCATCGCGAAAAAAACCACGCCGAAAAAATCGGCCACCCAAAAAGCACCTGCCAGAAAAACGGGATCCACTGGTGGAAAAACTTCGGCCAGTCGATCCGGCGCCGGTCGCCGCACAACGACCAAGTCAGGCGGTTAACTCCAGCCCATGCAACTCATCGTTGCAGCCGTCGGCCACAAAATGCCTGCATGGATTGAGGCAGGCTTTCAAGAGTATGCGAAACGCATGCCCCCAGAATGCCGGTTGGTGCTGAAAGAAATCAAGCCTGTTGAGCGCTCATCGAGTCGTAGCGCGGAGACCGTGATGGGACAGGAGCGACAGCGCATCGAGGCAGTGCTACCCAAAGGGGGCCATGTGATCGCTTTGGATGAGCACGGCAAGGACCTGACTACGCTGCAGTTATCGCAACATCTGACGTTGTGGCAACAGCAAGGCGGGGATGTTACATTCGTCATCGGCGGCGCAGACGGTCTGGATGCAGATTTCAAGAAAGATGCCGATATGCTGTTGCGCGTATCCAGCTTGACCCTGCCGCATGGGATGGTCAGGGTGCTGCTGGCAGAACAGCTCTACCGCGCCTGGACGATTACTAAAAATCATCCTTATCACCGCACATCAATCTAACAACTCTGACAGCCTTGATTCATTGGCTCTGATCGTTAGTACGGGAAGCATGGAATGACATTGGCAGATCAAACAATTTATCTAGCTTCCAAAAGTCCCCGCCGGCGTGAATTACTGCAGCAGGTAGGTATTGCTTTTGAGGTGCTTGAACTGAAAGAAGAACCGGGCAGTCACGGCGCGGTATCAGAGATACCGCATGAAAGCGAAGTGCCAGAAATTTATGTCGCACGTGTCGCTCGCGAGAAAGCAGACAGTGGCTGGGCCGCTGTGTTGTGGCGTCAATTGCCAAAGCGTCCGGTGCTGGCCGCCGACACTACGGTCACGATTGATGGAAAAATACTGGGCAAACCCGCAGATCACGCAGAGGCCATGAGCATGCTGCGCTTGCTGTCGGGACGTACGCATCAGGTGTTGACTGCCATGGCTATTCGCTTTGAAGATCAGTTTAATGAAGTACTGCATCGCTCGGAGGTCAGGTTTGCAGAACTGAGCGAAGCCACGCTGCGGGCCTATTGTGACTCTTCAGAACCTTATGACAAAGCAGGCAGCTATGGCATACAAGGTCATGCGGCCAAGTTCATCGAGCATATTAGTGGTAGCCATTCGGGCATCATGGGTCTGCCTTTGTTCGAAACCACACGATTGTTACAGCGAGCAGGTATAAAAACACTATGACAGAAGATCTGCTAGTCAATATCACGCCCCAAGAGACGCGCGTCGCGCTAATGCAGCATGGCGCCGTGCAGGAATTGCACATTGAGCGTACGGCATCGCGTGGCCGAACCGGGAATATCTATCTGGGCAAGGTGGCGCGTGTGCTGCCGGGTATGCAATCGGCATTCATCGATATTGGTCTTGAGCGCGCAGCGTTTCTACATGTGGCGGATATCTGGGAAGCGCGAGTGCAAAGCGGTGTGGGCAATGCAGCTAGCGCACCGACGCCTATTGAAAAACTACTGTTCGATGGCCAATCGCTTCTCGTGCAAGTGATTAAAGATCCCATCAGTACCAAAGGTGCTCGACTCTCAACGCAAATATCGATCGCAGGTCGCATGCTGGTGTACCTGCCGCAAGATCCACACATTGGCGTCTCGCAGCGCATCGGCGACGAGACCGAGCGTGAAGCGCTTCGCGAGAAAGTACAAGGCCTTTTACCCGCCGAAGAAAAAGGCGGCTTCATCATCAGGACGATGGCCGAAGGCGCGAGTGATGCCGACCTGAGCAGTGATATCGCTTACCTTCGCAAGACCTGGGAACATCTGATTGAACAATCACGAAAGGTGCCGCCACCGTCATTGCTGTATCAAGATCTCAGCTTGTCGCAACGCGTACTGAGAGATTTTGTGGGCGAAGAAACTACGTCGATACAAATTGATTCGCGTGAAAATTTTCTCAAACTCAGCGAATTTGCAGAAAGCTACACGCCTTCCGTCATGCCCAAGCTGATGCATTACACGGGCGAGCGCCCCTTGTTTGATTTGCATGGCATTGAAGTGGAAATAGAAAAGGCACTCGGCAAACGTGTTGATCTGAAATCGGGTGGGTACCTGATTATCGAGCAGACCGAGGCCATGACAACGATCGACGTCAATACCGGCAGCTATGTCACCGGTCGGAATTTTGACGATACGATTTTCAAAACCAATCTGGAAGCAGCACACGCGATCGCAAGACAACTGCGTCTGCGCAATCTCGGAGGCATCATCATCCTCGACTTTATTGATATGGAGAATATCGAGCATCGTTCTGCTGTACTAGTCGAGTTGCACAAAGCACTCGCGCGCGATCGCACCAAGGTGACGGTATCAGAGTTTTCTGCGTTGGGTCTTGTTGAAATGACCCGAAAGCGTACACGCGAATCACTCGCACATATTCTTTGCGAAACTTGCCCGGCCTGTCAGGGTAAAGGACAAGTCAAAACTGCACGTACCATCGCTTACGAAATTCTGCGCGAACTGCTGCGCGAGGCAAAACAATTCAATCCACGCGAATTCAGAATTCTAGCCTCACAACTAGTGATTGATTTATTCCTAGAAGAAGAGTCTCAGCATCTGACCATGCTGGGAGACTTTATCGGCAAGCCGATTTCGCTTCACGTTGAGAATGGATTTCATCAGGAACAGTACGATATTATTTTGATGTGATGATGTTTTTTTATGGCAGCCTTACTTACAGACTGATTTATCCGGCCGGATCACAGGATGGAATCTGATTAAACAATAAAAATGAATCCAGAAGTCATCATCACAAATATGAAGAAGCGCTACTCCGGCGTTTCTGGAACGGTCAACGCCCTGCTGCCGGTACAAGCAAAGACCTTGAGTATCGGGTTCGTAGGTACCGATCTACCTGGTGCACAGCTTGCGAAGCGCAGTCATCCCGATACCTTTTTTTATCTCAGTGTTTGGCAAGCGATCTGGGTTAGCCGCAAGCTGCTACCGAATGGTCAGCCGCGTATCTGGCATGTACGTCGCGATCCTGAAATGATGCTCACCATTTTCTTGCGTGATGTATTGCGCTTTCCTATCAAAATCGTCTTTACTTCGGCTGCCAAACACCGACATTCGTGGTTTCCGCGCTGGCTGATCAGCAAGATGGATGGCGTGATTTCGACAACACCTGAAGCGGCAAGTTTTGTACCGAACACAACACGGGTCGTACCGCACGGCATCAGCCTTGAACGCTTCTCGCCGCCGGAAGATAAACTGACAATCTGGGGCCGTACCGGCTTGCCGGGTAAATATGGCATCGGCACCTTTGGAAGGGTAAGGCCTGACAAGGGGATGGATATTTTTGTCGATGCCATGATCCAACTTCTACCAGAATTCCCTGACTACACAGCGGTGATTGCCGGGTTGTGTACGCCGCAATACGCTGGCTTTCAAAAGCAATTAGAGCAAAAAATCGCTGCTGCAGGCCTATCGCAGCGAATCATCTTTCTAGGTGTGATTGACGCCGACACGGTCGCTGACTGGTATCAAAATGTGCTGATTACCGTGGCTTGCCCTCGCTATGAACCCTTTGGACTGACGCCACTCGAGGGGATGGCATGTGGTTGCGCAGTTGTCGCGAGCGATACGGGAGCGTTCAGAACTATTGTCGATGAGGGCAAGACGGGGTACGTGGTGCCGACCGACGATGTCGATAAATTGACGAAGGCAATCAGGCAATTAATGGATGCGCCATCGGCGATAGCGATGGGAAAGCAAGGACGAGAAAGAGTAGCAACCCAGTTCACTGTCGATAACGAAGCGAGTGGCATTGCGACGGTATATGCTTCAATCTGGCAGGCCTGAGAACTAGCTCTCGGCTAGAGCTTCATCCAGGCTTGAAATGCCTGCCCGAGGCCTGAAGCAAATACTCGAATGGCAACGTAGGATCGATTCAACAAGGTTGGCAGTCGAAAAAAAATCGATGGTTTTTTACCTGATTCTATGTTGATGGTTGATTGGTGCGCCTGCGCCGCCAGATTCACTGGCATTGGTGTCACACTGCGGAGTCGCAATCCGTGTTTCCATGACTCGTACAACGAGTGATCAATGCACGCTCGCATGACTTCAAGATAACTGACCAATGTTTCTGCAGCTTGTCTAGACAAAAAGTACGCCGCGGCAGAGGATATATGCGCGATGTGCACATTCATAGCGAATTCTTTCGCTCGCCGCACCACTAGCGGGCCACCTCGATGAAAATGAAACAGCGATACGATGTCCCATTCGTGCGAAAAAGTCAGAAGGTCCTCAAGTACTGTAGATAACTGCACCTGTGGGAGAACATCATCCTCGCAAACGACTCCAAACTCTCTATCACTGGCAAGAAAAGCACGAAGCGCCTTGAGATGACTAAAATAACATCCAATTTCCCCAGGTCGAATGGTGGCTCTACCATGAGTACGCTGAAATATTTTTCGATCAATAGGGTAGGCAGAAAGGTCTTCTTTGTTGGCATCAATCGCCACAATACGTTCAAATGGGAGGCCAACTGCATTGAAGTGTTTCTCAGCTGAGAGGAGTCGGTCAGTTGATCGATCAAGATTGATCAGATAAATCCCGCAGCGACTCAGAAGCATCTCTTTATCGACATCTACGCCCGAGGTAGGGCTATTCAATTGGCCATCTCCCTAGATCCATCGCCGCTGGCAGATAGCGCCCCAGGTTGCTCAACATCTGATTGTGGTAATTGCGCCCGACTCTCACGGTAGGCGATGGCGATCATGAGCATCATTGGCACACCAAAGCGCCAGTCTCGAAGCATCGCATTGAACATACTCGACACGACAAGTGCGACCATCACCAGGAGAAGTGCCGTGCCTTTCGTCGACTTGGTTCGCAAGGATGCAAACACCAAAGCCCCAAAAATCCAGGCCAACAGAATCAGCCCAATCACACCTAGTTCTGATCCATACAGCAGATAGTCATTGTGCGGGGTACTCATGAAGGCCGTCTCAAGGCCTTGCGCACGTACCGGATACTCCTGGCGCCAACCGCCAATGCCGAATCCCACAATAGGTTTTTCAGCGATCATCGCGCCGGTCACGCGTAAAAACTGCAAACGATTACTTTCGCCTGTTGCGACGCTGCCTTCCTGCAACGCTGTAATGGCTACACTCACACCTTGGAGGCGTCGATTTCCATCGCCGTTTGATGCGGCAATGCCCATGATCACGACCGACACGAACGCGGCCATTGCCAGAGAACGTCGGTTGAATTTCAATCTCCGGAGAATTACCAAGGCAGACAACAGATAGACCATCAATGTTCCGGTGCGAGTAACGGCGAACTGCACGACGACCCATTCTGTGAATGCATAGGCGGCTAGATACGCCAGCATGGTGCGCCGCTCGCTTGCGTCAAAAGCCTCGTTAAGCATCCAGGCTGCAACAATAGCTAGGAATATGCCTAGCGATATGGATTTGTTGCCAGCATACTGGTGGTAATAAGAAAATATAGTCCAATCCGGCAGCCAGCCGAGTTTTGCGAAGCAGAAGATGACGCCAGCATACAGCGCACCTATAAAGAGGGATAACTTTGCACGGCGGTAAACTGCATCCTCGCAACCCACGGAGAAGAAAAGCAGAAATACAAAAACAAGGTAGTGAATGATGCCGTGCCACCGGTACTCATTTCCAGAGGATAGCAAGATCGCCGAGAGGAGGACAGTTGCGATAAGTACGAAGTTCGCGGTATAAACCGGATGGCGTTTTATTTCGATCCATTTTTCGCGCAAGGCACCAGCGGCGAACCACGCTACGAAATAGAGCACAATAGTGGTGTACATGATGCCAATCGGGAAAAACAAGGTGATTGGCAAAATGACAAAAAATATTTCGGGAAGTTGCTTTCGCAAAGACATACTTAATTTCCTGATAGGCCTCAGCCCTGAAGTCTACCTCATCCACCAATAAAATCTGATACGTGACTGCCCTTCAATTTCAAGAAAATTCACTAGATTCACTGACGGTCATTATCGTCACGTATAACAGCGCCCATTGTATGGAGGCTATCGCACCATCATTAAAAGGGTTGGCGCATTTAGTCTTTGTGGACAATGCATCCACCGACGACACCGCGGAGAAAATCACGGAATTACTTCCAAATGCACGACTGTTGTTGAACGATAAAAACAAAGGTTTTGGTGCGGCTAACAATCTCGCGCTTCAGCAAATCACCACCCCATACGCTCTGCTTTTAAATCCAGATACGTTACCTGGCTCTGATTTTTTTGGAAAAATGATACAGGCCGCTGAGCAATTTCCAGAAGCCGGAATGGTCGCGCCGCAGCTCTCGGGAAGAAACGACGCAGATGAAATCAACTATCGATGGCCCGGCGCTAAATGGGTTTCAAAAGGTCGTGGCGCAGATGGGCCCTGCTGCGTCGGATTTTTATGTGGAGCCGCCATACTTCTAAATATGAAGAATATGGCGCCCATTGGTTTTTTTGATGAAGAATTTTTCTTATATTACGAAGATGAAGACCTATCGCAACGTGCCTTCAAGGCACGCGCCCCGATGGTAGTAGTACCCAGCATCAGATTAAAACATCTGTCACGCGGCTCAGTGAAAGGTGATACGCCGTTAAAATCTGAATTTCTGCGTGGTTATCATCACGCTCAATCAAAACTCTTATTCGAAAAAAAACATGGGAAAAATGCTAGTCAGCTAAGATGGAAAACGCTGGGACTGGCTTTGCTGCTACTCCCGCTTAGGCTTTTAGTCCCACGGCCCAAGTATGTAGCGCGCTTGCTTGGTCGTGTGGTCGGACTCTCTCATGCGAGATCCCTTTATTAACTTCCCAAAAGGAAGCGCGTACTAAGACGAAAATATAGAATTCTGTCTCAGCATCCTTTTTTCTTTAACGAATTACTGCACGCAATGCAGTTAAAACCAAAAGCAGAATCGGAATTTTAAAATCAATTTCAGCACTGAACTGTTTTTTCAAAGGTACAATCTAGAAAAAATCAGCAAAAGTCTTTAGGTGATCAACACAGTTTTGATAATTTTATGACCGATTTTAAAATGCGTACACGTCATCTAGACCTTGGTTGCGGCTATTCCCCCCGCAACCCTCTAAATCAATCACATTTGTACGGATGTGATCTTTTAGATATTTCTAGCTTTAAGGATCCGACCCCTTTTGAATACAAGCAAGCTGACCTGGTAAGAGAAATTATTCCGTATCCGAATGATTACTTTTCATCGGTCTCCGCCTTCGATTTCCTTGAGCATGTACCTCGATATTCCACCAATAAAGACGGAAATCCAATTTCACCATTTATTTCATTAATGAGCGAAATCCACCGGGTATTAATCCCTGGCGGTATTTTGATTGCAAGCACGCCAGCCTATCCACACCCAGAAGCTTTCCAAGATCCCACGCATGTAAATATTATTACCGTAAAAACTCATGAATATTTTTGCGGCGATGAACCTTATGCAGTTCGATATGGCTTCGTCGGACGCTTCAGTGTGCAACGCACTGCTTTTGAGGTACAAAAAAATATATACGATCAGCACACATCTTTTCTGAGAAAAACATTACGTAATTTTCATCGTCGTTTTTTTAAAGGTGGATTATCGCATTTGACATGGGAGCTTATTGCCGAAAAATAATTGGCGGTCAGAAAGTATGTTTTCCCCTCGCTTATTTGTATTTTAAATAAAACTAGCCAACTAAATTGTTTATGTAGTACGCAATTTTTTTTGCAATTTCTGAACAAAAGCAGCGAAACTCGGAAATGACAAATAAATCAGCATCTTCAGTTTAAAAAAATAACCACAATACGGATAACGTGAAGCGCAAATAGCCTTCGACACCAAACCAGATGATTGATCAAGAAATATCACGAGGTCAGCTTGTAATAGTTTTCGATTAACTCGACCATTAGTTAATTCACTATAATTTTTTGTAGCTAAATCAGCCTTTATTTGACGATACTGGGCTGCCTGTCGATCATAGTTTTTTCGCACCCAGCGGAGATAATCTTCTGCACTTCTAACGGAAGCTTTTGTTTGGGACACGCCGCCCTGCCGATAAAGCACCAGCGATTCTGGGACTTTGAGCGCCCCACCAGTCATGGTGGCCCGCATTGCCATTACCTGATCTTCGTACACCAACTCCGGCAAAAAATTTCCAAACTCCTGGTGTAGCCGAGACGTAAAGGCATGCGCTGCTCCGACGACATAAGGACGATTTCGTATCCATTCTGCCGGATGTTTCCATCGACTGAGATCAGAAACAATGACGTCTTTACCTAGCCTCCCTTGCTCATCAATCTGCCGCAGATTGCTGGTAATTAAATCTGCCTCACGACCATTTTCTAACCAGGCATTAACAATGCGGCTTACTCTAAAGGGTAAGCTTATATCATCTCCCGCCGCTGTAAATATCAGGTCTCCGTTAGCTTCCGCAATCGCCGTATTGTAGTGTTGACCAATACCTTGATTAACAGAGTTTCGTCGCAATCTAACTTGGTGTAATCCGTCGTATTCTTTGACAAGATTTTTTAATACATCGAACGTGCTGTCTGTTGAGCAGTCGTCAGAACACAATATCTCCAATGGCCCAGCGTAATCCTGTACAAGACAGCTAGTCAGCGCCTCGGAAATAAAATTCGATTGGTTATATGTAAACAGAATCAGTGTTACCGGTGGCAAAAGCGCCGAGTCAACTGCTTGCATTGTTTTGGTTCCTGAATCTAGTTCTACAATCGACTAAAAGTTTTTTAAATTTAATCTCCACGCTGGTTTCAAAGCCTAAAAAAGCATGCGGCATAAAGATAAACTACCCAGCCTAGCCTCCAAGGCAACAGCAACCCAGATGCTTCCAGAACTAAAAAAATTATGGATAAAAACGTATCGTTTTCATTTCGCACAATAAAATATTTGTCTCTAATTCCTCGAAAACTGCAAGTGATAAAGATGCGCATACACACCATTAGCTCCGAGCAGTTGAGTATGACTTCCGACCTCTACAATCCGACCGTCTTGCAACACAACGATACGATCGGCATGCTCAATCGTGGACAAGCGATGCGCAATCACTAGCGTGGTTCGCCCCTTCATCAAGGTATCCAGCGCCAGCTGCACAGCGCGCTCAGATTCGGTATCCAAGGCCGAGGTAGCTTCATCGAGAATCAATATCGGTGCATTTTTGTAGATCGCACGGGCAATCGCCAATCGCTGCCGCTGACCGCCTGACAAGCGCATGCCGTTGTCACCTATCTGCGTTTCAAAGCCTTCGGGTAAGGCCTCAATGACATCGCTCAGATGTGCTGCCTGTGCTGCAGCCTGTATGCGTGCATGATCAGGATGATCATCCCCATAGGCGATATTAGCTGCCACCGTGTCGTCAAACAAAACCACGTTCTGACTGACCATCGCCATCTGAGCACGAAGGCTAGTCAGCGCAATATCGGAAATAGGCACACCATCGAGCAGGATGCGGCCTTCGGAAACAGAATAAAACTCCGGGACGAGATTGACCAGCGTGCTCTTGCCTCCGCCGGACATGCCGACCAGCGCAATGGTTTCACCCGGCTCAATGCTCAGCGAAATATTCGATAACGCAGCCTGCTTCTCTTCAGGATACATAAAACTAACTTGCTCGAACACCAGTCGCCCTGCAACACGCTGATCGAGTATTTTTCCGGTCGTGCGTTCCGGCGACGCATCGATAAGACCGAACACAATTTCACCCGCAGCCAGCCCGCGCTGTAGTGGCCCGTTAATAGCGGCAAGGTGTTTTAATGGCGTGAGCGTCATCAACATCGCCGTAATGAACGAAGCAAAACCACCCACCGTCATACCACCATCGCCAGTCTGAGCAAGTGCAATCACAATGATGACGGAAATGGAAAATGAATTCAAAAACTGAGTGATCGGCTCCGTCGTCGCCATCGTGCTCGCCATGCGAATCATGAAACCGCGCAGGCGTTCGGAACGATGCTCAAAGCGTTTGGCTTCATAAGTCTGCCCACCAAACAACTTGATCACATGCCGCGCTCGCGTGGTCTCTTCTATGGTCTGCATCAGCTCGGCATTGATTTCCTGATTTTGCGAAATCAGCCGCTTGAGCCGGCGTGCGGTCAGCCTGATCACCAGTGCAATCAAGGGCACCAGTACGATGGTAACCAGCGTGAGCTTCCAGTTCAGCCAAAACAAATAGCCAAGCAAACCGACCACAGTGAGGCTATCGCGCACAAGCACGACCAGAAGACTGCGCAGCATATCGAGAATCTGCTGCACCTCGACCATCATGGTGTTGATGACGTGGCCAGTCGAATGCTCGCGATAGAAGCCCAAAGGCACATCCAGCAATCGGTTAAACATCTGCTGTCGCAACTGCGACATCAAACGCCCCGATATCCACGCCATCATGTAGCTGGTCGTGAATGTTGAGAGCCCGCGAATGACGAAAATGCCAATGACAAACAGCGGTACCAGCCACAGTGAGAACGTATGCGCCTGAGAAAAGCCCTTGTCCAGCAAGAGCTTCATCATGGCAGCCACCGCGGGCTCGGTCGCTGCGGTAACAATCATGCCGCCGAGCGCGAGCAGCAGCCTGCCCTTGTAGGGTTTCAGCAGACCGACGATGCGCTTGAACGTGTGTGACAGACCCATCAGTATTCAAACCACACGTTATCAGGGCTCAGCCATTCGGATAAACGCGCCCTGAGATTATCGTCAGCACGCACTCGCCATTCATCTGAAAGGCGCAGCTCGCCAAGAGCACCATTTTTCATATATTGCACGACGATGGGACACGAGGCCTCGATTTGCTGGAAAGGCTGAATCAACTCACGCAAACGCGCAGCATCTGCCTGTCCATTCATTGACAGACGCAATGCTTTCACAAAACTCGCACGCGTAGCGGCTATATCCATCACCTTGTCGGCTGTAATGCGCAAACCGCCGGAGAAACGGTCTTCTGAAACTTTGCCTTGAACAGCGAGAAATTCATCTTCGCGAAACAGCGTACGATTCGCTTCATAGGTCTCGCTATAGACGGTTACTTCCACCTGCGCGCTACCATCATCAAGCGTGACGATCATCATTCGGCCACGCTGAGTCATTTGAGTGCGTAGTGCAGAAATAACACCCGCCATCAGACGTGGCTCGCGCGAGGGCGCGAGGTCGGACAAGCGCGTGCGAATGAATTTTCTGACTTCCTCTGCATACGCATGGAATAAATGACCTGACAGATAAAAGCCTAGTGCAGCTTTTTCTTCGGTGAGTTTTTGCTTGTCATTCCAGGGCGGCGCTTTGACGTAATCTGGCGCATCATCGAAACCACTGTCAGCGCTCTCAAACAAACTGACCTGATTGGCCGCTGCTTCAGCCTGCTCTGCGCAATCCATAGCCAGACCGACCGAGGCTAGCAAGATTCCACGATTGACGCCAAACGAATCGAAGGCACCGGCGCGAATTAGAGATTCAATCGTGCGGCGATTGATCTGTCGCTTGTCGACGCGTTTGACGAAATCAAACAAATCGGTGAACGGCTGACCCTGACGTGCCGCAATGATGGCCTCAATGGCATTTTGTCCTGTGCCTTTGATGGCGCCAAGACCATAACGAATTTTGGTCGACTTCTGCCCCGGCTCCGCTTCAGGCACGGGTGTAAAGCGGTAGACCGATAAATTGATATCGGGTGGCAGCAACGTAAGTCCGCAGTTTACGGTCGCATCTTCAACCAAGATTTTGATCTTGTCGGTATCATCCATCGCCAGCGACAAGTTGGCTGCCATGAACGCGGCAGGATGATGGGTTTTGAGGTAGGCGGTGTGATACGACAGCAAGGCATAAGCAGCGGCATGTGACTTGTTGAAACCATAGCCTGCGAACTTTTCCATCAAGTCGAAAATTTCATCGGCCTTTTGCTCGGTCAGACCATTTTTTGCGGCACCGTCTTGGAAAATCTGGCGGTGCTGTGCCATCTCCTCGGGCTTTTTCTTGCCCATTGCTCGACGCAGCAAATCAGCGCCACCTAATGAGTAGCCACCGATCACCTGCGCCATCTGCATTACCTGCTCCTGATAGACCATGATGCCGTAAGTCTCGGAGAGAATGTCTTCGGTACGCGGATCAGGATAGTCGAATCGCTCGCCATGCTTGCGACGGCAGAAGTCGGGTATCAGATCCATAGGGCCCGGACGATACAAGGCCACTAGCGCGATGATGTCTTCGAAACGATCCGGACGCGCATCTTTCAGCATGCCCTGCATGCCGCGACTTTCAAGCTGGAAAACAGCGACAGTCTTGGCCTGCGTGAGTAACTGATACGTCGGTCGATCATTCAGTGGCACGCGCTCGAGACTGAAATCGGTCATCGCTGGATCAAGCTGACGAATGTAATTCACCGCACGATCAAGAATCGTCAGCGTAGTTAGGCCGAGAAAGTCAAACTTCACCAGCCCCATCGCTTCGACGTCGTCTTTGTCGAACTGAGATACCACGCCGCCATCAGCACCTTGGGTATACAGCGGACAAAAATCCGTCAGCTTGCCTGGGGCAATCAGCACACCACCGGCGTGCATGCCGACATTGCGTGCAATGCCCTCGACTTGCTGCGCGAGTTCAAGCAACTGCCGCACTTCTTCTTCGTTATCGCGTCGCTCTTTGAGCAGGGGTTCTTCTTCGAGCGCATCGGCAATCGTCACCAACTTACCGGGCTTGAAGGGAATCAGTTTGGAAATCGCGTCGCAAAAGTTGTAGCCAAAATCCAGCACACGGCCCACATCGCGCACCGCCCCTTTGGCAGCCATGGTGCCGAAGGTAGCGATCTGCGACACCGCCTCTTTGCCATAGCGTTCTTTTACGTACTGAATCACGCGGTCACGGCCTTCCTGACAGAAGTCAATATCGAAGTCAGGCATGGAGACGCGATCTGGATTGAGGAAGCGCTCGAACAGCAGGTTGTATTCCAGCGGATCAAGATCCGTAATCGACAAGGCATACGCTACTAGCGAGCCGGCACCCGAACCTCGGCCCGGTCCTACGGGCACGCCGTTATGCTTGGCCCACTGAATGAAATCAGCAACGATCAAAAAGTAGCCCGGAAAGCCCATCGCGATGATGGTGTCGGTTTCGAACTTAAGTCGCGACGCGTAGCGTTCGCGCATCTGCTCGCGTTTCTCAGCGTCTGGATAGAGCTGCTGCAAGCGCTGCTCAAGACCCGCCTCTGCCTGCGCCACCAGAAAATCGCCAATGCTCATACCATCCGGTGTCGGGAAGTCAGGTAGTTGGGCTTTACCCAGTTCCAGCGTGAGGTTGCAGCGCTGCGCAATGATGGCGCTGTTTTGCAATGCAGCGGGCAGATCGGCAAACAGCTCGGCCATCTCTGCTTGGGTCTTGAAATACTGCTCGTGCGTGAAGCGTTTGGGGCGTCGAGTATTGGCGAGAATCTCACCGTCGGCGATACAGGTACGCGCTTCATGCGCAGTGAATTCTTTTTTCTGAAGGAACTGCACCGGATGCGTTGCAACCACGGGTAATTGGAGTTTAGCTGCCAATTGCGTGGACTGCCGCAGCAAATTTTCGAGTGCAGGATTGCCGTTACGCTGGACTTCGATATAAAAGTGGCCGGGGAAAATCTTCATCCAACGCGTCGCGCAACGTTCCGCTAGCGCGGCATTACCATTTTCGAGCGCGCCGCCAATATCACCCGCCTGAAAGCCCGAGAGCGCAATCAATCCACCGCCCGGCTGCAGAGCCTCAAGCCAATCGATACGCACTTCGGCACGACCACGGTGAGCATTACTGAGCGATGCACGCGCGAGCAATTCGCACAATTGCAAATAGCCGGTACGGTTTTTTACCAGCAGCAGCAAGCGGAAAGGCTTGTCGCGGTCATCGTCATTGGTGACCCAGATGTCGCAACCCACGATGGGCTTGATGCCCTTGCCGCGCGCAGCTTTGTAGAACTTCACCATGCCGAACAGATTGGCCAGATCCGTCAATGCCACGGCCGGCTGGCGGTCTGCCAGTGCCGCATCGACCAGTTCGTCGATACGTACGAGTCCATCGGCGATGGAGAACTCGGAATGCAGGCGGAGATGAATAAATTGCGGCGAAGTCATGGCCGTATTTTACCCGCTGGGAACCCCTGCATCGACGCCAGATAGACACTGGCCAGAGAAAGATCGGCGCTTATAATGACTGCTGTCGCTGAACTTCACTCACTCCCGCCATGCAGCCCCTGTCTCAAATCGTCAATATCGCTGCTTATAAATTTGTTACGTTCGATGACACGGTCGCCCAGCGCCCGCGTTTTCAGGGCTTATGCACGGATCTGGGCCTTAAAGGCACGATTTTGCTGAGCCCGGAGGGCATTAACCTTTTTCTTGCTGGAACACGCGAATCGATTGATCAGTTTCTGGCCTTCCTGCGCTCTGATCCCCGGTTCGCCGACGTTGAGGTCAAGGAAAGCGTGTCAGAAAAGCAGCCTTTCAATCGCATGCTGGTCAGGCTTAAGCGCGAAATCATCACGATGAAGCATCCGCTGATCAAGCCTGAATTGGGCCGGGCACCCGCGGTCGAGGCCACGACGCTCAAACGTTGGTTGGATCAGGGTCATGATGATCAAGGCAAGCCCGTCGTGATGCTTGATACACGCAATGCCTTCGAAGTCGATGTCGGCACCTTCGAAAACACCATTGACTACCGCATCGAAAAATTCAGCGAATTCCCGGCTATTATCGAGCGCGAAAAAGAGTCGTTGAACGATAAAACCATCGTCACCTTCTGCACGGGTGGCATACGCTGCGAAAAAGCAGCGATCCACATGAAGAACATCGGCTACGAGAGCGTGTACCAGCTCGAAGGCGGCATCCTCAAGTATTTCGAAGAAGTCGGTGGTGCGCACTATCAAGGCGATTGCTTTGTCTTTGATCATCGCACCGCGCTCAATCCACAGCTGCAGGAAACTGAGACACGGCAATGCTTCGCCTGCCGCGCTGTGGTAACGCCGCGCGAACAACTGTCGCCGCTCTACATCGAGGGAAAATCTTGCCCACATTGCGCGACCGTCGCTACGGCTGCCTGAGCAGCTTGACTTCTTCTGCATGCAGCTGATGCACAACCCGTGACCAAGCTACATGAGCACCCCACCCCGACGAATCGCTCACCTCGATATGGATGCGTTCTACGCATCAGTCGAACTATTGCGTTATCCTGAACTGCGGGGTCATCCAGTCGTGATCGGTGGCAGGTCGCTGCATCAACCTGCCATGCGTGCCGATGGCAGTCGTGAATTTGCCCGACTGCGTGACTATGCAGGACGAGGTGTCGTCACCACATCAACCTATGAAGCCCGAGCGCTGGGTGTGTTTTCTGCCATGGGCATGATGAAAGCCGCCAAGCTCGCGCCCGAGGCTTTTTTACTGCCGGCAGATTTCGAAGCCTACCGCCATTACTCACGTAGCTTCAAGCAAGCCGTTGCTGCTATTGCAGCACTAATTGAGGATCGCGGCATCGACGAAATCTATATTGACCTCACCGAGATTCCTGAAGACAGCCTGCCGCTGGCACAGCGTATCAAAGATGCTGTCAGGACGGCGACGGGACTGAGCTGCTCCATCGGCATTGCACCCAACAAGCTGCTGGCCAAAATCTGCTCGGAACTGGACAAGCCAGACGGCATCACGCTGCTGACGATGGATGATCTTGAAAGGCGTATCTGGCCCATGCCAGTTCGAAAAATCAATGGCATCGGCCCCAAGGCGGGTGAAAAACTTGCTGCTATCGATGTGCACACCATCGGCGACCTGGCCCAACAGTCTATGACGCAATTACAGATGCATTTTGGTCGTGGCTATGGCGAGTAGCTACATCACGCGGCCCATGGGGTGGATGATCGACCTGTAGTTACTTATTCGGAACCAAAATCCATCAGTCGCGAAACCACGTTCGAGCGTGACCTGCATGCACGACTGGATAAAGAAAAACTATCGGAAATTTTTACCACTTTATGTCAGCGTGTCGCGCAGGATCTGGTACGCAAGGATTACCTAGGAAAAACGATAGGCATCAAGCTGCGCTATGACGATTTCAGAACGGTGACTCGGGATGTCACACTGACCGAAGCCACCGATGATCCGGCGGTGATACGCCGCGCAGCGGGTGAATGTCTCAAGCGCGTACCACTAGAGCGGCGATTGCGCTTGCTTGGCGTGCGGGTCGGTGGATTGTGCAGCAAGCAGGCGATGCGGGATGAAACCGATTCATCTCAGGCTGAATTGCTGCTGGGGTGAAATCACGACGCTGGATCCCCGCTTTCGCCAGGAGCGAGTGGGGAATTCGGGTCGCATGCAGGTGATGACGGTGGGAATTTTACGGTCGCCTCAACAACTATCGTCATCCCGGCGCAGGGTGGCGCGGGGGTTTCAGACCGCATGCGGTCTGCCCGTGAAACGGTTATGGCGTACTCGCCATGATGCGCCCTGCAAGGGGGGATCCAGTGTCTTTCATCGTGCTCCCGATGAATTCGATATTGACAAGTACAAAGCCACTGAGCGCCTGTCTCTTAAAATCCGCTGAATGAAGCTGTCCCCGACCGTCGAGCCTCAATACTTAAGTACCCAGGACCAAACGCAGACAGATGCAACAATCCACCCATGATGGCCAGATTTTTCAGAAAATGAATCATCTGCTGCTGCACCTGCGCCGGATCACCTGCAGCCCAAGGATTATGAAAAACTGCAGTCACCGGAATCATGAATAGGAACAAAATCAAGGCCACCTGCCGTGTATACAATCCCAATACAATCATGAGACCACCCGCTATTTCAATCAATATCGTCAGGACCAGCAAAAATTCAGCCGCCGGTAAGCCTGAGCCCGACATGAACGCGGCAGTACCTGAAAAGTCACTTAGCTTGTTTAAGCCGGATATGAGAAAAATCGCTGCAAGCAGCACGCGGCCGCCAAGTGCGGCAAAATTCTGTAAAGAATGATTCATGAAAAACCTCCGCAAGGCTGGTTGAATTTAGCAGAGCGGCGAATATAAGCTTTAACAAAAATTACAGATAGCCTGTCTTCTCAAACTGTTGTTGAATTGATGCATACATGATGCACTACACGGGTCGTTTCGCCCCCTCCCCCACCGGTCCGCTCCACACGGGATCACTGGTAGCTGCCATGGCCAGCTATCTAGATGCGCGCGCTCATCACGGTCGATGGCTGCTTCGTATTGAAGATATTGATGAACCGCGCACAGTCTCTGGCGCTGCGGAAACTATGTGTGACACGCTCGCAGCACTGGGCATGCACGCCGATGGCGAAGTCATCTGGCAAAGCCAGCGCAAGGCACGTTATGAAGCTGCATTTAATCAGTTAGGCGAAAATGTCTACCCATGCGGCTGCAGTCGCAAAGAAATTGCAGACTCACATACCGGCATTGCCTCTGATGGCGCAGCGATTTATCCGGGTACCTGTCGTCATGGAATCGCCGAGGGCAAAACCACACGCGCTTGGCGACTGCGAGTGCCACCGACTATGTCAGCTGCGGGGGTGATTACATTTGAAGACCGCTGGCTGGGTCGCATCACGGAAGCCTTGTCCGAATCGACGGGTGATTTTGTGCTCAAACGCGCCGATGGTTTCTGGGCTTACCAACTGGCCGTGGTGGTAGATGATGCCGAGCAAGGCGTCACTGATGTCGTGCGTGGCGCAGATTTGCTGGGATCAACGGCGCGGCAGATTTATTTGCAAGGGTTGTTGCGATTACCAACGCCGCGTTACATGCACGTGCCTGTAGTGAACAACGCGGCCGGCGAAAAGCTCTCGAAACAAACCGGCGCAACGCCGCTAAATCTGGACCGGCCACTGGAGACACTGATGGGTGCAGCCATGAGTCTAGGTTTGGTTTTACCCGCTACGGCGGGAACAGACCTCACCTCGTTCTGGGAAGCAGCGATCAGCGACTGGGCACGACGATTTGTCTGAAAGTGCTGTCAGCGGATACACAACGAAAGACACTGGATCCCGGCTTGCGCCGGGATCCAGTGTCTTTGTTTGATGGATAAGCATTGAATTGCCGCGCGACTACCCCAGCCGAATCACAATCAAATTTGACTGCGCATTCAGTATCGATTAGTTCTTGCGGCCACCCAGCAAAGCGGCGCGCTTCGGTGGCGCGCCACTCTTGGTCGGCCCCGTATCAGCGGCCTCAGCTTGAGCTGGCGCGGGCGCGGAGGGTTCGTATGGTTTCAGGAACCATGGATCAACCGGCTCGCGACGAGGTGTTGACGCGCCGCGACTGGAACGATCTTTTGAACGAAGGTCACCCGAGCGTTCGCGATCAGGACGGTGTGACGAATAAGTAGCGTCTGATCGTTCAGAACGCTCGGCAGTGCGCGGTAATCTGCCACCAAAACCTTCAATCGGTACGGGTGTCAATTTCTGACGTATGAGTTTTTCAATGTCAGTCAGAAAACGTAGATCCTTGTCCGAGTACAGTGAGATTGCATCGCCGGAGGCGCCTGCACGCCCCGTGCGGCCAATGCGATGCACATAGTCCTCGGCGTTATAGGGCAAATCATAGTTGATCACACAGGGCAGTTCGGCGATATCGAGACCACGCGCGGCCACATCGGTCGCTACCAGTACATCAACGCTGCCATTCTTGAAGGCTTCGAGTGCCGCCATACGCTCGTTCTGCGTTTTGTCACCGTGAATGGGCGCGGCTTTGATGCCCTGCCGTTCCAGTTCACGTGCCAGCCGCGATGCGCCGATCTTGGTATTGGAAAATACCAGTACCTGCTTGAGATCACGACCACGCAGCAGATGAACCACCGCATCACGCTTGGCTTCTTCGTCGACCTTGTAAACCACCTGCGTCACTCTTTCGGCGGTGGCATTGCTGCGCGCGACTTCGATCAGCAAAGGATCATTCAAAAAGCTAGCCGCCAGCTTTTTGATCTCTGGAGAGAAGGTCGCGGAGAACATCAGGTTTTGCCGCTTTTTGGGCAACAGGTTGATGATGCGCTGCAGATCGGGCAGAAAACCCATGTCCAGCATACGGTCGGCTTCGTCCATGACAAAGATCTGCGTCTGCGACAGGTTCAAGGTTTTTTGCTGAACATGATCCAGTAGGCGGCCGGGGGTGGCAATCACGATCTCCACACCGGAGCGCAAGGCGGCGGTCTGAGGCGCCATATCGACACCACCAAAAACGACCGTGGCGCGCAGGGGCGTGTGACGGGAGTAGGCCTTCACATTGTCTGCCACCTGATCGGCCAGCTCACGCGTGGGGGTCAGAACCAACGCGCGCACCGGATGCCGCGCGGGCGAGGCACTGGTATTCGCATGGGCGAGCAGCAACTGGATGATGGGCAGTGAAAAGCTGGCGGTCTTGCCGGTACCCGTCTGGGCTGCACCCATGACGTCCCGGCCTTGGAGCACAACAGGAATCGCCTGAGCCTGAATGGGGGTGGGATGAACATAGCCCTGATCAGCTAATGCTTGCAGCACGGGCGGCGCCAGACCAAATTCATCGAAGCGGGGAAGCGAAACGGCGGATGCGTCTGCAGCCGGTACGGACTCTGGAGGTGTGTTGATATCGGACATTCGGGTCATTAGGTTTAGCGCAGAAGTATAGCACTCAGCCGGGCCCGTTCAACCGCTAAGCGATTGATTGCAAAAGGAAACGCTATTCGCCGATAGGACGACGACTTATTTGTAAGTAGCCACCATCACCACGCGCCCTAGCATCAGCTGATACAGGGTTTCCGGTGACACCGGCTTGCCCGAGACACCTTCGGCCTTCAGCGCTGCCTTGGCCATGGGCGGAAGACGATCGACGTGAATCGCGAAATTGATATCCTCGGGTACAAAGCCTTGTTCCTGATTGATTTTTTGGCTGTCGAGTTTGCCAACGGTGATACCAACCACATTGCCGTTCAAATCAAAGACCGGACCACCTGAGTTACCTTTGTTAACTTTGGCAGTCAGCTGAAAAGTATTTCTATCGTCGCCC
>CANKWG010000013.1 GCA_947487325.1 Oxalobacteraceae bacterium
CCCCCCAGACATTGGGCGGCCGACATCCCCCAGTACAAGCGTGGACGGTTGTCGCCAATAACAGCGAGATTCATGCCGCGTTTGAATCAGCGCAGCCAGTCCGCAGGCGAGCTGACGTATATGTTCAGCAGCGTCTAACCAGCTAGTGGTTTGCCAGATACCCAGATCTTTTTCACGAAACGCCGGTTTGTCTGCGCGAACTTGCGCATGCTCAAGCAATAAGCGCGGAAAAGTATCCGTTACGGAAGTTTGCCTCTCCATGGGCTGTCATTCATTCTTTGTGGGGTTGGACGGCGCTGATGATTTGATGCGCCGAAATCACCCGCAATCATAACCAGCTTGTGACTTACCCGTAGCCATTTAGATGGATTTCTCACAAGTTTTTAATGTTGCGACGCAGCATCCAGCGTGTTAATCCTACTCAAGTTCTGGAACCGCACAGGCTAATGAGAGTCAATCATCGAGAAAGCGCGGATCAAATAAACCTGCAAGCTTTTTTGTTCTGACAAAGTGGTTCGACGATTTTGATTTTCGGATTCCCAATCGCATCACTTTCCTGGCTTGCCATAAAACGGGGATTTGTTCAGCGTCCTTAAGTTCTGAGTGACTGTTTGAAGCGCCGGAGATTTCCCTTTTCGTCAGGTAGTACTTAATGCCAATTCGACCGTTCCAGCTCTCGCTGCGTTTTATCCTGCCGCTGGCGCTGGTCATTGGTATATCCGCACTGATATTGCTGCCCATGATCGATGATTTGACACAGCGCTGGTTTTTGCGCGATCTCGATACGCGTGGGCAGATGGTGGCCGCGTCGATTCGAGAACCATTGATTGATTATGTAATGCTGCAAGACGTGGATGCGATGCAAGAGTTGCTTGAGCGTGCTGCTATCGATGGTCATTTGCTGGCGCTGGGTTTTTGCGATGTTGCAGGCAATCTGCGTTATCGCAGCCGCGCATTGCCACACCAAGTTAATTGTCTAGGCGCTGCGCCATCAGCAATGCGCGTTAGTGAAGTTTCATTGGCACAGGATGAAAATTCACTGGGCAAGCTTTTGCTTGTGCAAGATACGGGCTTTATTCAGCGCCGTAGTGATGAGTTTCGTTTTTATCTTTCGGCTGTTTTCTTGCTGATGTTCCTTGTGATTTCTGCATTGGTCGTCTGGATCGCGCACTGGAGTTGGCTCGGTTGGGTGAGTGCACTAAAAAATTTATTACGACTCGAAACCACTTCGCCAACAGGCCGCGCGACGCCGCCTGAGTTTCGTCCACTGGTCGGTGATCTGCGTGCCATGCTTCATCAGATGCAAATTGAGCGTCGCGTACAACAGCATTCGCCGCAGTCATGGACGCCGCAAAAACTACGCTCGTTGCTGCATGATGAACTGGCAGGTGATGAAGTTTTGGTGGTCTCTAACCGCGAACCTTATATTCATGAACAGGGTGAGCACGGCATCGTTGTTCGTCGTCCAGCAAGTGGTCTTGTTACTGCAGTGGAGCCTGTGATGCGAGCTTGCTCGGGCACTTGGATTGCGCATGGCAGTGGCAGCGCTGACCGCGCCACCGTTGATGCTCATGACCGGGTACAAGTGCCGCCTGCCCGTCCTGCCTACACGCTGCGGCGCGTATGGCTGTCAAGTGAAGAGGAACAAGGATATTACTACGGCTTTTCCAATGAAGGTCTGTGGCCACTCTGTCACATCGCGCATGTGCGGCCCGTGTTTCGCACCGCAGACTGGGAACAATATGTCGCCGTCAATCAGCGTTTTGCGGATGCGGTGATTGCTGAAGCGAATACCGATGATCCGGTCGTGTTGGTGCAGGATTATCACTTTGCATTGTTACCGCGGATGGTCAGGGAAAGACTGCCCAAAGCCACGATCATCATGTTCTGGCATATTCCGTGGCCCAATCCGGAATCCTTTGGCATCTGCCCCTGGCGAGAAGAGTTACTTGAGGGCTTACTCGGCAATACGCTGCTGGGCTTTCACACGCCGTTCCATTGCAAAAATTTTCTTGAAACCGTCGATCGATATCTTGAAACACGCATTGAGCATGAGGCCTCAACGATCTCTTATAGCGGTGAGCTAACGCAGGTAGAGCCTTATCCTATTTCAATTGCCTGGCCTGAATCCGAAACTGGACTCGATGTTCTTCAGTGTCGTAAAGAATTACGCGAGAGCTTGAACCTGCCTGAAGATCATCGCGTCGCCTTGGGAGTGGACAGGCTGGATTACACCAAAGGTATCGTCGAACGTTTTCAGGCGGTCGATCGTTTGCTTGAGTTGCGTCCGGAGTTGATAGGGCGATTCTCTCTTTTGCAGATCGCAGCGCCTAGTCGTTCCTCTTTAGATGAATACCAGAATCTGGAAGCGCGTGTACGCAAGCTGGCTCACGAGATCAATCAGCGCTATGCGAATCCAGTCGCACCCCCCATCATTTTACGAATTGAATACTACGATGCCGATCAACTGGCGACGTGCTATCGCGCGGCCGATATCTGTCTGGTCACCAGTCTGCACGATGGTATGAATCTGGTTGCCAAAGAATTCATCGCTGCTCGCGATGATGAGCTTGGCGTACTAATTCTGTCCCAGTTTACTGGCGCTGCGAGGGAGTTGCACGAAGCACTCATCATCAACCCTTATCACATCGAGCAAGGTGCGCAGGCCCTTTATCGCGCATTGACCATGCCAGCGGCTGAACAGCGTGAGCGGATGCGCAGCATGCGTACGCTGGTCAGAGACTTCAACGTTTATCGATGGGCGGGCTTGATGCTGCTAGACGCCGCAAGACTCCGCCGACGCCACCGAGTGACGGAGAAAATTCATTTGCACAGCCGCCATCCCTTGCGCCGCGCCGTATGAGGTCCTTGTTTTCCGAAGCAGGCAATGCGGCACTGCGCAATTTCCTGATGAAGCCAGCGCTATGTCTGTTTGATTTTGATGGAACGCTCACACCGCTGATTAACAATCCTGCATTAGTCAGTCTGCCGCCTGATATTCAGGTCCAGTTACAGGCGCTGCAGTTGCGGGCGCCAGTTGGCATCATTACCGGACGTTCGCTCGCGGATATGGGCCAGCGATTGGGATTTGAGCCGGACTACGTGATCGGGAATCACGGTCTTGAAGGATTGCCCGGCTGGGAGCGGCACGCAAAGATAAACTTTGAACTCTGCCGTACCTGGTTGTTGTCGCTCCAGCCTATGCTTTATCCCTTGGGCGAAGCCGTCTGGATCGAAGACAAATCTTATTCGCTGACAGTGCATTACCGCCGAGCACAAGATCAGGTTTTGGTTGAACATACGCTGTCAGCCTGTGTGGCAAACTTGCTTCCAGCGCCGCGCGTCATCATGGGTAAATTCAATGTCAGTCTGCTACCTGCCGACGCAGGTGACAAAGGTGCTGCAGTGGCGCAATTGCTTCATCTGTCGAAAAAATATCGAGCACTGTATGTTGGTGATGACCGTACCGATGAAGATGTCTTCTCGTTACATCACCCCGGCCTCTTTACTGTGCGTGTAGGCAATGACATTTCGACAGCAGCCGATTATGTAATCAAAGATCACGAAGCTATTAAGCTTTTGTTGGATTTGCTGCTGGCGCTATTACCGGAGTCATCACAAACCGATCAGTTACAACGTGGCGCGCGAAGGCGATGAGCCAGTTGGATCTTGGTTTGATAGGAAATTCGCGTACCAGCGCGTTGATCGATAGGAATGCCCGTATTGTCTGGTGGTGTTATCCGAATTTTGACAGTAACCCGCTGTGCTGCAGCTTGCTCCGTTCTGACGAGTTTAATGCCAGAGCAGAATCCCACGGGTTCATCGATCTTCAATTGGATAATGGCCGCACGGTACGTCAGACTTACCTCCGCAATTCCGCCATTCTGCAGACACGCATGCAGGATGATCAGGGCAACGTGATCGATATCACCGATTTTTCGCCCCGTTTCTATTTGCACGGCCGCATGTTTGCACCCGCCATGGTAGTGCGCATGATCAGGCGCGTCGCAGGCAGGCCACGCATCGCGCTGAGGCTACGCCCCGCCCTCAATTACGGTCAGTCTCTTGCACAGGTGCGTTCCGGTGCGCACCATGTGACCTATTTCGGGGGCTCGCAGGCCATGCGGGTGACGACCGACGCATCCGTGACCTCGTTAACTGAGGAACGAAAATTCTTCCTGCATGACAGTATTACCTTGCTCATGGGGCCGGATGAAACTGTCGATGGTTCGCCGCGTGATTTAGGGCGGACATTTTTTGAATCGACTTTGTCCTATTGGTATCGGTGGGTGCGTAACCTCGCCATACCCTTCGAGTGGCAAGACGTGGTCATTCGTGCGGCCATTACCCTTAAATTAAATGCCTTCGACGATACCGGTGCCATCATTGCGGCGGTAACGACGTCCATCCCTGAATCGCCGCACAGTGGACGCAACTGGGACTATCGCTATTGCTGGTTGCGCGATGCCTATTTTGTCGTCAATGCCTTAAATCAGCTCGGTGTGACGGCAACGATGCAGCACTATCTGGAATACATCCTCAATATCATTGCTGATTCGCGTGATACGCCATTGCAGCCGGTGTATGGCATACGGCGCGAGACGTCATTGGACGAATGGACTGCTCCCTCGCTGGAAGGCTATCGCGGTATGGGCCCGGTGCGTGTCGGTAATCTCGCCTACGGACAAGTCCAAAACGATGTCTTCGGTGCTGCAGTGCTAGCGAGTACCCACGCTTTCTTTGATTCGCGCCTGGAACGGCCCGCCGGTCGTCAGATATTTACGGATCTCGAGCGTCTGGGTGAGCAGGCGATACGCTGCCATTTGCAACCGGATGCGGGCATTTGGGAGCTGCGTGGTGTGCGACGCATACACACTTTTTCCGTTTTGATGTGCTGGGCTGCCTGTGATCGCTTGCGCGCGATCGCGTTGCGGCTCAAGTTACCGTCACGCGCGCAAAGGTGGGCACGAGAAGCTGCTGCGATTCATAAAACACTGACCGATAACGCATGGAACGCCAAGCTGGGTAGTTTCGTGTCGACGTTTGGCGGCGAGCACCTCGACGCCAGCCTCTTGCTAATGAGCGAGTTTCAGTTTCTTGCGCCAGATGATCCTCGTTTTATCGGTACGTTACGCGCTGTAGAGCGCCATTTACAACGAGGCGATTTCTTACTGCGCTATGACGAAGAAGATGACTTCGGCCGACCCGAGGCCGCTTTTCTAGTGTGTACACTTTGGTGGATTTTGGCATTGGCGCGTACCGGCGAAAAAGCACGCGCACGTGTGCTGTTTGAGAAAGTGCTGGCTTGTCGCAATCATCTTGGCCTGCTATCTGAAGATGTGTCGCTTGACGGAAGTGAGTTATGGGGAAACTTCCCTCAGACCTACAGTATGGTGGGTTTGATCCAATGCGCATCACGTCTTTCCCTGTCTTGGGAAGAGGCCTACTAAGGACAGCGCATCGAAAACCAACAAAGTTTTAGTGCGTAGTCACTGCATTTTCCAGTGCCTATGGTGCAACATAACCACAGCTTTTTAATCCATGTTTTTCTAAAATTATTGACATCCTTGTGGAGATTTGATGCCAGCAGTTACCCGAAGTAAGGGTATTGAAAAGGCTTTCTGCAAGGACGGTATTGACGTAGGTCTAGCATGAGGAATTTCGCATGACTGAGTGGTGCGCTGAGTTTCAGGGCGACACTTAATGCAGACATTTACGTTGAAATTTCACTGTATTAAAACTTGCAAATGGAACACATGATTACTCAATGAGAGATAAGTTTTTCGGCGTCTAAATTGTTTATGTATAAAACCGTCATTTTTTTGCAACTCACTGATCATTAATCGGTCAGTAGTTTCATAGAATCCAAACCGTCCCTCAAGGACTGGCATGACGAAGTATCAGCTGACCTTAAATTTATAGAATAGGAAATCAAAATGCATAAAAACTTTTTCGCTGCGTTCTTGGGCGTAGCGTTGGTGATGCCTTTGGCAGCTCATGCGGAAGGAAGTTACTTCAAGGCAGGCGTCGGTCCCTCAGAATACAAAGCCGAAGGCACTACAGAGAATGAAACGGCGTTAACTGCTGCCTATGGTTTTGCGGTGGACAAAAATTTTGACGTTGAGCTGGGTTATGCCCATTTGGGAAAGTTTAAAGACGCTGATGGTTCAATGGAAACGCAGAGTTTTTATATCGCAGGTGTTGGCAATCTGCCTTTGACGGATGCATTTTCAGCATTTGCCAAATTGGGAGTTGCAGTAAATCACTTTACTACTAAAACCACCGGATTAGGCAGCGACACGGAAACAAAAGCCCGAGCTTTGATGGGTCTGGGTCTCGCTTACAACTTCACCAAGGATATCGCCGGAACGCTGGAGTATCAGTATTTCGGTAAAGTGGAGCAAGTAAAAATCAGTGCATTGACTGTAGGTGTTAAATACGGTTTCTGATAACTGGGCTCGTAAGGGAGGGTGCTCAAAGCACCGTCCCTTACCGTGCTTAGTAGGCATGTTTCTGATTTCCACTGAAATCCATACCGAATTCATTGAAGAATCTCTCTGCTAAGTGAGAAGTACTCAGTGAGGCATGACGCCAGATTGACCTGGCAGTCTTCCAATCCCATCTTTCCTATTCGTCTTCGTCGAATATCTGCGCGCGTAGCTTTGTATATTTGCCGCACAACTAGTTGCTAAAAAACAGGTTTGTCTGCGAGCAAAGTAACTGAGTATAAATACGTCTTGTTTTTGCAACTTATCAATATGCCCTGATATTTCTCTTTCGTAGAATCCGCATCGTCCATTTGGACCGACAAGAAAAATTGTCAGCTGATCTTTTTTACGAATAGGAATTCAACATGCAAAAAATACTAGGGTTCATGGTACTTAGTGCTGCGCTGGTCATGCCTTTGGCAGCCCATGCGGAAGGAAGTTATTTCAAGGCAGGTGTTGGTTCTTCGGAATACAAATTTGACGGATCATCAGAGAATAAAACAGCTGTAAATCTCGCCTACGGGTTTTCACTGGATAAAAATTTCGGCGTTGAATTGGGCTATGCTAATTTGGGAAAATTAAAAACTACCGATGGCGATTATTCGGTACAAACGCAGAGCATTTACATCGCAGGTGTTGGTAATCTGCCTCTAACAGATGCATTTTCGGTATTTGGCAAAGTGGGAGTTGCAGTAAATCACTTTACTGCTAAAGAGACCGGATTCGCCGATACCAAAGAAACAAAAGCCCGAGCTTTGCTGGGCCTGGGTCTCGCTTACAACTTCACCAAGGAAGTCGCCGGAACGCTGGAGTATCAGCATTTCGGGACAGTGGATCAAGTAAAAATCAGCGCATTGACTGTTGGCGTCAAATACGGATTCTGATAAAAAACAAAAAAGGCTGCGAGTATTGCAGCCTTTTTATTGAGAAAATTTCATTTCGCCTAATGTCTTGGCACTACGTTCAGGGCCTCGGTAACATCCACGCACTCGCAATTCAGCGTTTTAGCGCTTGACCACCTCAATCATCATCACACAATTCGTTAGAGGATTAAGTGCTACTCACCGCTTGAGGAAATCCTAGCGAACGATGCATAGCGCCTGATTTCGTAATACACAACACATCGACATCCTGCAATGATGCGGTCAGTTCCAGTGATTTATTTGTACCGAGCACCATGCAGGCAGTTGATAAGCCGTCTGCCAGCAATCCCGATGGCGCCAACACGCTGACCGCAGCCAGCTCAGTCGGTGATGTACCCGTATGGGGATCCACGATATGGTGCTGAGAAAAATCATCAGTAAAACGCGTCGCATAATCACCCGAGCTGGCAAGGCAGCGACCATCCGCCGCCAGCACTTGTGCGAACCGGTTTTCACTTCGCGGGTCACGTATTGCGAGTGACCATGGATCGCCCGCTTCGTTGGCGCCGAGGCTGGCGAGTTCACCGGTATCGAGCAGTGCATGACGAATGCCATGACGCTTGAGCGCAGCGAGCGCTTGATCTGCGCCATAACCCTGAGCAATGCCATTAAGCGTCATGGCCATGCCACCCTCACGGAACCGAAGTTCGCGAGCGCTGATATCTAGTTTCTGCCAGCCCACCCGTGACAAAGTCTGCTTTAGTGGCTGCGGCTGCCGGGCATTGGCGGCTTGCCATAGAGGCTGCACGGTCACATCAAAAGCGCCGTCTGTTCGCTGCGCTAAATACTGGGCAGTTTCGAGAACTTGTACCAAGCGAGGATCAGGCTGAATCAGCCATCCAACTTGATTCAGGCGTCCCACCTGACTGTCAGTACGATACACACTCATCAGCGCATCCACTTCGCGCAAGGCGGTAAATGCAGAGGAGAGCGCAGCGCGCGCGGTTGTTTCGTTTTCATGCAGCACCGTCATCGACACGGTCGTGCCAAATACGATGCCGGCATCCGTATACGCGCGCAGTTGTGGTTCGCGCAACCAGAGGCCGGTTGCGCCCAGCAGCGGCAAACCCAGCATGGCGGTCAGCACCGTGCGACGTTTCATTGGGCCTCCAGCGAAGCTTGAACTGGACGAATGGGTATAGTCATGCCGCGCTTTGCTTGCAGGATGCGCGGCGCGCACTGCGTATCGCTGTGATAAATCACCACGCAATCCATACATTGAAAGCATTCAGCGTAGTCAATCTTGCCGTCGGGGCGAATGGCTTGATAGTCGCAGCGATGCTTACACGTCTGGCAGGGCGTGCCGCATTCGGCGCGACGTGGCAGCCATTTGAGCAGCTGGAGTTTGCCCAGAATGGCGAGTCCTGCACCGAACGGACACAGATAGCGACAGAAAAATTTGTAGACCAGTGCGCTGGCAAGCACCATCGCGACTGCGTACGCGACAAAGGGCCAGGCGCGTAAAAAGTACAGGGTGATGCCGGTTTTGAAGGGTTCGATTTCTACCAGACTATCGGCGACTTCCGGCGCAAACCAGGCCGATAGCAGTATCGCTGCCAGTACGCCGTATTTGATTTTTTTTAGTTTCGCATCTGTTGATCGCCGCAGTTTGATTTGCGGAATCCGCAGTAATCGTGCCACTCGCGCGATCAGCTCCTGCAAGGCGCCGAAAGGACATAGCCAGCCACAAAAAGTCGCGCGCCCCCACAGGAAAAATGTGATGGCCACGAAAGCCCACAAGCAGACGGTCATCGGGTCATACAGGAAGAAAGCCAGACTGCGACTTTCTTTCAGCGATTGCACGACACCAGTCAGATTGACGATTGAGAGCTGACCTTGCGCATACCATCCAATAAAGCCCAGCGTAAATGTCAGAAAGCTGATGCGTATGACAGTAAAGCGTCGTGCATTGGCGGTCAGCCAACGCTGTTGAAGCAGGAGGATGCTAAGTATCAGCAAAGCGCCGGCAAGCACGCCGAGTTCAGTTGCGCGTTGCTGCCAAATGCTGACCCAGGTTTTATTGTCGCCAGCGGGTACATCATAAAAACGTTCTGGCACTTCAATGCGATAAGGGAATGACGTCCGGATGATCTCTGGGTACACCATGCCTTTTTCACGTTTAACGTCGAGGCTCAGCTCTAGGGGTTTGGATAAATCCAACCCGGTTTGTGCAATCACCCGAAACACTTTCATATTTTCGGGTGAGAGCGGTGTCCCATCGGCCAATTTCAGTTCAAGATCCAGATCGCGCATTTCAATCGGCAGGCCACCTTGTTTGAGCGAGAGCCGTTCCGGTGATGTACCTGGCTTGAAATCTTCGGGTGTAATCGAATAGCGACCGCCCCACATCACTAGAATCGCATGGTCGCCTTTTTCCAGTCGTTCGGACAATCGCTGCCAGCTAGCAGCATCCAGCAGATTTTTACCTATGCTGGGCACAGACACGAGCGCACTGTACAGATCGATGAACATACCATCAGGATCAGCACTGCCCTCCGTATCGAGTCCTTCGCCCAAGCTGCCAGCGTAGGCTTTTTCTACCTCGCGATTGGCCAGTGCGAGATGTGCTATCAGATTCTTCCCAAATAATTGGGCGCCTGTCAGTGTTTCAAAATAATTCGCTTTGACACGCGCAATCTGGTCGGGATCGTGGCTGCCGGAGAAGCCGAGTTTTTTGCGAGCTACTGCCAGCGATGACGTCAGCAAAGTCTGGTTAATGATGCGTACTGATGCTGTCGCTTTCGATACGCCGTCGATACGCACATTGTTGCCATCCATGCGCGACTTCTGTCGCGTGCCGGTTTCAATGGTGATGTTTTGTGTGAGTGACAGGCCCTTGTACTGACTCACGAAATTGATCAGGGGCTGTGGACCATAGCCTTCCAAAAAAACAGGCTCATGATGCGAGACCACTTGCACATCTATGAAATTGCCTTTGGCATCGAGCGCCACCAGCAAATTGATGGGCGCACCGGCAAAGCCGGGCAGAGAGACGAAATCAATCGATTCGTAGACGTAGCCGATCAGCTCGATCGACGTCATCTCTTGCTTGAAGATGGGCCAGACAGGAAGTTCGGCGTCTTTGTCGCCCACAATAAAAGGCGAGGGAAATTTCTGCGACAGGGTCGCTTTCGTCATTACGCCAGCCTGCCCACTTTGCAGGGCCGCTAGCAGTAACAGGACCGCGGCGAGCAGCTGACGCATGTGCTACACGAGGGATGGGTGTTCAGGGTTTGACAGAGCGTACGCCGTGTTTTGCAAACAATGCGGCCATTTCGCCGGATTCGAACATCTGATTAATTGCTGCTTGCAGCAGATTGGCGAGTTCGGTGTTTTCTTTGTTGACCGCCATGCCAGTCACCCAGCCTTTGCGGGGCAGACGTTCAAACGGTGCTTCGGTCACTTCAATTTGTTTGTCGTCGCGAATCACCGATTCGATTTCTGAACGCGCAGCTACGACGGCATCCAATTCACCCACCTTGAGTTTTTGTAATGCCTCGGCAGGGCTCGGAAAAATCTGCACGTTGTCGCGCAGGCTCGCATCGCCCAGCAGCACCATCGCAGAAATGGATACTTTTTCAGCGCCTAGTCGTTTGCCTGTCAGTGATTCAGCGCCGTTCAGATCGGGAATGCTTTTGAGGTTGCGGGCTAGGCGAATAGTGTCACGATAGTAGGGTGCGAAAATTTCGACCTTGTCATTTTTTTGCATCACTGCACGGTCAACCGGCACATGCATCATCACATCAGCCGGGCCAAAGCCAAGGTAATGACCTTTCCAGACCATGTTGCGCAAATCATCGTCGATGTTTTCGCCGGCGGGGAAGGGGATGAAACTCGCTTTCAGGCCCAGTTTTTTCGCCAGTGCCTCGGCCAGATCAACGTCGATGCCGCCCGATTTACTTGAGAAGGGTGCGAAGTCCTCATAAACAGCAAACGAGAGTTTGCCGCTGGCACGGATTTTTTCCATGTCGGCCAAGGCGGCGCCATGGAAAGCAATCGACAGGCTGGCGATCAGCCAGATGATGAGGCTACGCATGGTAAAGCGATACATCTTGTCCCCTAGCATGCGCGTGTTGAATGGCGCTTTTTTTAATTGAACGAATCATACACGGCGACGCTCAGCAGGAGCGCCGCCTTTGCAGCATGTTTCAGGGTTTGACGCGCTTTGTTTCCAGATACGCTTTGATCGCCCATACTGCTTCCTGCTGCAGGATGCCTTCGAAGGGCGGCATATAAACAGCACCATTCCGTACGCGACCTTTGCGTACGGTCGTTGCGTAGTAGTCGTCGTTTTCTTTGAAGCAGGCGGCCTTGCGATCGGCTGCCTGCGTCATGCAATCACGATCCAGCATGCGCAGATCTGGGGCGATGCCACCGGAAATTGCGTCAATGCCATGGCAGCGTGCGCAGTTTTGCGTGTAGGCCGATGTACCCACCTTGATCGCTGCGGCATTGCCACGGTATGGGTTTTCGGCAGACCATTTGTCGCCGAGCGTGGGAAGACCCTTGGTATCTACTGCCTGGGGCGTAACATCGCCGTGCGCGAGCGCGGACAGGGAAAAAACAAGGGCGGCAGCGCCGCTGAGGCCGCAAATGGCGAGGCGTGTGAACAGCTTCATGAGGCAAACTCCGGAGTCGGTTAATTAAACGGTACTTAGGATCGCAATAGCCGTGCCATGTGGCAAGTAGGGCCAATGCAGACCGATTATCGGACTTTTGCTTCAGAACGGAACAAGTGCTACATTCCACATAACAAGAACGATAAAAAAAGAAACAATCGGGAAGACGGGGTGAGACATGGGTCAGGTATCAGGTCCCCAATCCGGGGGCGGGGGGTCTTTTGTAGCGCCATCACGATCGATATTGCCGGATAAGCAACTTGCTCCGGCGGGCATAGTTCATGCCTCGGATCAATCCGTCATGATTGAAGAATCCCACCGCCGTTCGGCCTTGTTTGGTCTGGCGCCCGAATCCCGGCCGGACTACTCGCCCATCCAGAGAGCCGATCTCGTCTGCCGAGTCGATGAGAATCGCGGGCTCTACAGCCATGCGCTGCCTGTGATGGAAACACTCTACGAGCAGATCATCAACACCCATAGCATGGTCATTCTGACCGACGCGCAGGGCACCATCCTGCACACCATGGGCGACGATGATTTTCTGGAAAAGGCCGACCGTGTGGCCTTGCGCGCCGGAGTCGCCTGGTCAGAACAGAGCAAGGGTACCAACGCCATTGGCACCGCCATCGCGGAGCAGGCGCCCACCCTCGTGCATGCGGACCAGCATTATCTGGCGGTGAATCATTTTCTTACTTGCTCGGCGGCGCCGATCATTGATCATCAGGGGCGCGTGATCGGTGTACTTGATGTCACCGGCGACCAGCGCAGTTTTCACAAGCACACGATGGCACTGGTACGCATGTCGGCCCAGATGATAGAGAACCAATTGTTCTCGGCCGCTTTCGATGACGCTATCACCCTGCATTTCCATAGTCGCCCTGAATTCATTGGCACGTTGATGGAAGGCATCGCCTCATTTTCGATGTCCGGCCGCTTCCTGTCGGCCAATCGCAGTGGTCTGTTTCAGTTGGGGCTGCCGTTGTCGGCGCTGCAAACGCACACCTTCAGTTCGCTGTTTGGCATGCCGGTCTCGGCACTGTTCGATCATTACCGCGCGAGTACGCCCACGCTGTTGGATCTTTGCTTGCATACGGGTGTGCGGGTTTCCGCTCGCGCTGAATTGAGGCCGGCGAGTCTGTTTTTTCAGTCAGAAAGCAAGCTTCAGGATAACGCGCCCAGCCGCGCCGAGCGATCCGCTGCGCGGCGTGAGGATGGACGTAAAGAGACCACGCGTCAGCAACGACTCTCGAGTTTGCATTACCTAGATACCGGCGATGAAAAAGTCGCTGCAATCATTCACAAAGTTAATCTCGTCATGGGTCGTGATATCCCCATTCTCATTACGGGCGAGACTGGCACGGGCAAGGAACTGCTCGCGCAGGCCATACACAATGATTCTCCGCGTGCCGATGGTCCTTTTATTGCCGTCAACTGTGCGTCGATTCCTGAAAGTCTGATTGAATCGGAATTATTTGGTTACGAGGACGGTGCATTTACTGGCGCTCGCAAAAAAGGCAGCACTGGCAAGATCCTTCAGGCGAATGGCGGGTCGCTCTTCCTTGATGAAATCGGCGACATGCCTCTCGGATTGCAAGCGCGGTTGCTGCGCGTCTTGCAGGAGCGACTGGTTATGCCATTAGGGAGTAACAAATCCATTCCGGTGAATGTGGCCCTGATCTGTGCGACCAATCGCAATTTGCGCGACATGATTGCAAAAGCGCAGTTCCGCGAAGATTTGTATTACCGTCTGAATGGCCTGGTCGTCCGTCTGCCGCCTCTGCGCGAGCGCGGCGACCTCGAGGTTGTCATTCATCGCTTGCTGGCCGCAGAGGCCAATGGCGAGCCACCCACGGTATCGCCCGAAGTGATGGCCTTGTTCAAGCGTCACAATTGGCCGGGCAACTTCCGACAGCTGACCAATTTGCTGCGTACCGCTATTGTCATGGCGGGATCCGCGCGCGAAGTGAACATCGAGCATCTACCCGAAGATTTTCTCGACGATGTTGGTCAACTTCCAGCCAGCAGCGACATCGTGTCCCAAGGTCCGGCCAAGGCGGACCTGGCTCAGGGTAACGTCCGGCTGGAAGATGTGGAATTGTTGACCATACAAAAATCTTTGGATGAGCATCGCGGGAACGTCTCGGCAGCTGCTCGTGCTCTGGGCGTGTCGCGTAACACCATTTATCGCAAGCTGCAGAGATAACAGCAGCAACAGATTGAAGCCGGCACGAGTCATTGCTCGTTGCCGGTTTTTTTATTTCAAGATGATGGATGTAGTTCCAGTACGGCTTCGCGCAGTGCAGCCGCAATTAAAGGATCGGCCGGCGTGTGTCCGCCGCGCGGTACCCAATGCAGGCGCGCATGAGGTATGAGTTTGGCCAGACGCACCGCGTTTTCTGGCGGGCAGACCAAGTCATGACTGCCATGCACGATCACTGTTGGCGTGTTGGCCAGTGCGTTTGCGGCGCCGAGCAAGTCGGCCTCACGCGTGAAGCATGCATTCAAAAGGTAATGCGCTTGCAGTCGGTACTTGCCTATCGTGCGTGCCGAGGCTTTTGATGTCGTGGTGGGCAGCGCTAGTTTGCCCGACATTGCTTGCATGACGGCCTCTTCATAAGCACCCCAGCGTGTGGCAGCGTCTTCAGCTTCTTGTTCTGATCCATACAGTAATTGTTTGCCGAGTGTAGCGAGTACTTGCTGCTTTTGTTCTTCCTGCCAACCCAGCGTCATTTCTTCCCACGCCTGCGGCACCATCGCGCGCAGCGACTGAAAAAACCAGTTCAGTTCACGCTCACTTGCAAGAAAGCTACCCCGCAATACCATGGCGCGTATGCGATGTGCATGTTGAGCAGCATAGAGCAGCGCCAGTGTCGCGCCCCATGAGCCGCCGACCACCATCCACCGTTCAATGCCCAAGCGTTCGCGAATCATCTCGATATCGGCGACCAGTTTTGTACTGTCATTGTTGATGATTTCGCCGTGCGGTTGCGATTTTCCGGCGCCGCGTTGATCAAACAGCACCACGCGCTGTCGCGTCAGGTCAAACCACTCCAGCACCGAGGGCTGCGTGCCGCTGCCGGGGCCGCCGTGCAGGACCACCGCCGCGGGTGCATCGGGTTGGCCGTACTGGGCAACAAACAAGGTGTGGCCATCGCTGGTGGGTAGGTTTTGTTGGTCGAAGGGAGTCGCAGACATGGATTTTTCCGGGCGTGCTTTGGGCTAGAATGACCCCAATAAATAACACAAGAGACCAGTTTCGCCCCAACGCAATTTACTGAAAAACCTTGCGCGATGCGCGTAAAGCGCTGTTTTCAAAGGGGCGAGAGGAGATGACAATGCCTACCCGCTTTTCCGGCCTGATGGTTTCAGCCGATTTTCTATCCCGCTTTCCTGCGCAGGCAATGAGCGGTCTTTGCATCAATCGCTTCGATTGCGTTAAAAATTACGCATTCCCGGCTACGCACAACACTTAACATCACCTCCTGAAAATCATGAAAATTCTTGTTTTAGGTTCTGCTGCGGGCGGTGGTTTCCCGCAATGGAATTGCAATTGCACCAACTGCGCCGGCGTGCGCAAAGGCAGTATCAATGCTAAAGCGCGCACGCAATCATCGATCGCGGTCTCTGCCAATGGCACCGACTGGGTATTGATCAATGCATCGCCCGACATTCTTTTTCAGTTGCGCTCCAATCCCGTGATGCAGCCTGCGCGCGCCATACGTGATTCAGGCATTGCTGCCGTGATGGTGATGGATGCACAAATCGATCACATCACCGGACTGTTGATGCTGCGCGAGGGGAAAAAGAAACTCAATCTGTATTGCACGGATTCGGTTTGGGATGATCTCAATCACGGACTGCCATTGGCCAAAGTGTTGTCGCACTATTGCGGTGTCGAGCATCATGAAATCAAGGGTCTATCCGCAGACAAGACGCGCTTCGCACCGATTGAAGTGCCGGGCATTGCGGGTATTCGTTTTCATCCACTGCCATTGAAGAGCAAAGCGCCGCCGTATTCGCCGCATCGTGCCAATCCTCAGCCCGGTGACAATAATGGCCTGCTGATCGAAAACACCGAGACCGGCAAGACCTTGTTCTATGCGCCGGGCCTGGGCGAAATCGAGCCGCATGTACTGGAAGCGATGCAAAAAGCTGATTGCGTACTGGTTGATGGCACCGTTTGGACTAGTGACGAAATGATCACGTTGGGTCTGACGCAAAAGACAGCAGCGGACATGGGTCATCTGCAATTATCAGGCCCCGGCGGCATGATCGAGGTGCTCTATAGTGTGGGTCAGCGTCGCAAGATACTCATCCACATCAACAACACCAATCCGATTTTGAACGAAGACTCGGCCGAGCACGCAGCGCTTGCGAAGCACGGCATCGAAGTCGCATTTGATGGCATGGAGATTAACGTATGAACGCACCCACCAAGATGACGGAACAGATGCCCTGGAGCCGCGAAGAGTTTGAAGAAAATTTACGTGCAAGAGGCAAGAGCTACCACATCAATCATCCGTTCAATATTCGGATGAACAACGGTGAACTCACACCTGATCAGATTCGTGGCTGGGTGATTAACCGTTTTTATTATCAGGTCATGATTCCCGTGAAAGACGCAGCCATCATATCCAACTGTCCCGACCGTGAAACGCGTCGCAAGTGGATTGATCGTATTCATGATCATGATGGTTACGGCGACAAGCCCGGCGGTATCGAAGCATGGACACGTTTGGGTGAGGCCACCGGCATCTCCCGCGAAGATTTGTGGTCACTGAAAAAAGTCGAGCCCGGTGTGCGCTTTGCAGTGGACGCCTACGTCAACTTTGCGCGCAGCCGCCCGTGGCAAGAGGCGGTTTGTTCATCGCTGACCGAAATGTTTGCACCCAAGATTCACAAAGATCGTCTGGCCAACTGGCCAACGCATTATCCGTGGGTCAAAGAAGAAGGCCTCGCTTATTTTCGCACCCGCGTCACGCTCGCCGAGCGTGATGTCGAACATGGCCTGGCCGTCACGCTCGAACACTTCACCACGCGTGAGCAGCAGGAGCGCGCTCTGGAAATCCTGCAATTCAAGCTGGATGTTTTGTGGGCGATTTCGGATGCCATCGAAAAAGCCTATCCCTGAAAGCGCATGATGAGCGAACTTACCGCAAAACCAAAACTCGCCCGCCTGTTCCGCATGCAATGGGAAGAAGCACAGGGCGCGTATGTACTGTTGTACCCCGAGGGCATGGTCAAGCTCAATCAAAGCGCTGGTGAAATTCTGAAGCGCTGCGATGGCGAGCGTGACGTGCAGGCAATCATTGACGACATTGAACAAACGTTCAATGCGACCGGCCTGGAAAGAGATGTACTTGGGTTTATTGAAATTGCAACCGAGCGAGGCTGGATTGTCTGAGACCACACCCACCACAACAACGACACAGGTGCCGCCACCGCTGTGGCTGCTGGCAGAGATCACTTATAAGTGTCCGCTGCATTGCGTGTTTTGCTACAACCCGTTGAATTATGCGGAGAATCGCAAGGAACTGACGACGGAAGAATGGAAAGATGTGCTGCGTCAGGCGCGCAAACTCGGCGCTGCGCAGCTAGGCTTTTCCGGCGGCGAACCGCTGGTGCGCGATGATCTTGAAGAGCTCATCGGCGAAGCGCATCAGCTGGGGTTTTATACCAACCTCATCACCTCCGGTATTGGTCTGACCGAAGAGCGCATCTCTCGCATGAAAGATCTGGGGCTTGATCATATCCAGCTCTCGTTCCAGGATTCGACCAAGGAGATGAATGATTTCCTCTCCAGCACCAAGACCTTCGATCTGAAGAATCGTGTCGCTAAGCTGATCAAGAAGTACGATTACCCGATGGTGCTCAACGTCGTTCTGCATCGCTATAACCTGGATCATATCGGCCGCATCATCGAGATGGCTGTGGAGATGGAGGTTGAATATCTTGAGCTAGCCAACACCCAGTATTACGGCTGGGGCATGGTCAATCGCGATCAGCTGATGCCCACGCGCGAGCAGCTGGCGCGTGCTGAAGCGACAGTTAATGAATATCGCGCGAAGCTCGGTAACAAAATCAAATTGCTGTTCGTCGTCCCGGATTATTTCGAAGAACGTCCGAAGGCTTGTATGAACGGCTGGGGCTCGGTATTTCTTGCGGTCGCTGCGGATGGTTCAGCCTTGCCTTGCCATGCTGCGAAAAGCTTGCCGGGTCTGCAATTCCCCAATGTCACAGAGACAACTTTAAAAGATATCTGGTATAACAGCGATGCTTTCAATCGATATCGCGGTTATGGCTGGATGAAGGAACCCTGCCGTACCTGTCCTGACAAGGAAAAAGATTTCGGTGGCTGTCGTTGTCAGGCTTACGCGCTCACTGGTGATGCTGAAAATGCGGATCCTGTCTGTAGCAAGTCGGCGCAGCATGGCGATGTGAAGAAAATCGTATTGCAGGCACAAGCGCCGCGGACAGAAGAAAAGCCGCTGGTCTATCGTAACGATGCCAACTCTATGCGTTACGCTGCGATACCTATAAAAGAAGAACGAGACAAGGTTTCCTGACATGACTGACGTGGCGCGCCGGCTTTATTCGCTTTCCCGACTTTTCAAGCCCCGCGCCACGATCTCCCCAACTTCTGGGGCAGACCGACTCTTTCTGCAGTGGTTGTGTTTCGTCGGCCTGTTGCTGTTTGCTTCCTTTTTGATGTGGCGCGCCAATATCTGGGGCGTGCTGGTCGCAGCCGACCCCACCGGCATTACGCTGATGATCATCGCGGTGTTTGCAGGTTCCACTCTCTGGGTGGGCATGCGCGCCTGGAGTCTGATGCATGAGCGTCAGGCACTGGATGCTTGGAAGCTCGCTGCAACCTCTTACTCGCCCTCGACGCTGCCCGAAAATGGCGATACCGCAGTCCACGCGTATTTTTCCGCACTGCTCGGCAAAAGTCGCCGTCACAATTACGATAATGTGCAACTCACCGAAGTGCTGGCCGAACGCCTGCATGGCCCCAGTGAATCCGCATGGTGGGTAAATGGCATACAGATCAAGCTTGGCCTGTTGGGTAAAGTGATCGGTTTTTCCATTCTGGCGATTGAAATTTCGCAGATACAAAATTTTGACGCCTCGCAGTCGCAGACCCTGCTGAAGACTCTGACAGGCGGTCTGGGTATTGCGCTACTGACGACAGCCGTTGGTCTGGTGGCGAACATGCTGCTCGGTGTGCAGTTAGTCAGGTTAGATCGTTGCGGTGACGGCATACTCGCGGACTCGCTCGAACTGGCAGAGACGCAGCTGGTCACGCTGACGCATCGGGATCAATAGTGAGCTTGCGGAAGAAGCGTCGCGAAGGGGAGGTCGATCCCTTCTATGACATGCTGTTCAACATTCTGATTGCTTTCGTTTTTTGTTTCATCATCGCGCTACTGGCGATGAATCCGAAGGCAAAAAAGGAAGGCGACATTCCTGCCAAGGCGGAATTCATCATTACGGTCTCATGGCCTGACATGAATCCGAATGATCTGGACACCTACGTGCAGGATCCGGCTGGCGCAGTGGTGTGGTTCCGATCACGCGAAGCGGGTTTGATGCATCTGGATCGCGACGACCGTGGTCTGGCGGGTGATTCGATCAAGGTCAATGGTCGCGATGTCGTCAACCCGCTCAATCAGGAAGTCGTGACCATTCGAGGTTTTTCTGCGGGCGAGTACACCGTGAATGTCCAGTACTACGAAAGCAAAAACACCGAGGCCGTCGAGACCACCATCTCCGTCGTCAAAGTCAATCCGCGCGCAGAGATTGTGTACTACGGCACTCTCAGATTGGACCGCAAGGGCGATGAGGCCACAGCAGTGCGATTTACCGTTGACCCCGACGGTACCGTCAGAGACATCAATACCTTACCTAAACAGATCGTTCCGCAGACATGACCCATATCTCAATTCTCCTGACCTTTTTGTACCTCACTGTCGCGATATTGCTGCTGGTGCTGTGTCTGGCCACCGCATGGAAGCGCTGGATCAAGCTGGTGATGATTCTGGTGGTGACCGCCAGTTATTTTGTCGCGAACTACACCTTTGAAGACATGTTGGGCTGGCCAACACCGCGCATGCTGCCGGAAAAATTTATCATCGTTT
>CANKWG010000014.1 GCA_947487325.1 Oxalobacteraceae bacterium
CATGGCTAGGCTCACTTCAGGCTGAGCTTGGAAACATTGTCTCGCGCGACAGCCCGCAGATTCAGCGGCTGCCCTCTAAGGTTGGCATCAACACCACTTGCGTTACCAACCACCAGTATGACCGGCTCACTCATATCGAACCGCTCTGTCGTTCCCGCCTTCATCAATCGAGACACGAGTTTGTTGCCATTGAGAGCGCTAATCTCTACCCACGCATCCTCACGCAGCTTAAGCTCCAGTAAACGGGAAGGATCAATCGACTTTTGATCATCAACCGCTGCAGCCTCAGGTGCCGATACCGGCTTATCGGTCACTTCGCTCAGCGTGGACTCAGTCAAATCCTTCCAGGAAGCGAAAACGGTGCTAACGCTGGGCACATCAATACTTATCGTTGGTAGGCCATGGCGATAAGTAGCGTATGCCAGCACACCCACAGACACCATCACCAACAGGGCAAGACCGGATAGCCGACGCGATCCACGGCGATGGCCGCTAGGTGGCGCGTAACGACGCCCCGGAAAACCGCGTGAAGGCAGCGGTCGGCGGAGCAAGATTGGATCAACCGCAGGATTCGGTTCGTTCGAAAGCATCTCAAGCAAAGGTACTGGATCAAGCTCAAGCAATCTTGCATAGGAACGAATGAAACCTCGCACACTGGCCATGCCAGGCAATGATGCAAAATCATTGGCTTCTAGGGCAGTAATCTGTCGCGGAGCAAGTTTGAGACGCTGAGATACTTCTTGCAACGTCCAGCGTAATTCATTGCGACGCGCGGCCAGTAACTCACCGGGCAGCGCGGTAGGCAAGTCTGGCTGCGTTTCAGCAGCGCCGGCTATCGCTTGCGCGGTGGATACGTGTAGCGAATCACTCGCTGCGCCGTCCACGACAATCGCCTCGCTCGCGACCTCGGGGACCGTGGTCGCCGCCACCAAAGATTGCTGATCGTTCTCGTTACTTGTCATCAGTTTCGCCACGAAGATATGCGGTCAGCTGCGGCGACTGCGGAAAACGCCGACACCATTGAGCCAAAAGGCTCTGCTCGGAGGCCGCGTCGCCGAGCTTGCGCTCAATGAGAACCGCCATCAAAAAATTCTCTGCTGCCGCCTGCTCGCTCTCGATCACTTTCAGCAAGTGGCTGCGAGCGCGTGCGTAGTCAGCGCGATCATAAGCTAGACGCGCAAGTCCGGCGTGCGCCTGGAGATTCGCCGGTTCGGCATCCAGAACACGTCGCAGAAAAGCCTCGGCCTGAGCACGTTCGCCCTGACGCATGCGGCACAATCCCGCGTTTAGCAGCGCCTTCTGGGGTGAGGCATAGGATTTTGTCGACAGCGCACGTTCGAAATAAGACATCGCCTTGTCGAACTCGCCCCTCTGGCACAGAAACCAGCCCATATTGTTCTGCAGCGAAGGATTGTCCGGCTCAATACGCAGCGCCTCGCGCAGACTCTGGCCGGCAGCCTCGGTTTCACCAACTTGCATCAGCACCAAGCCGCGCAGGCCAAGGACATCGGCGCGACGCGGACTGAGTTCTAGCGCACGATTAAGTTCTTGCAGCGCGATCTCGGACTGGCCACCCGTAAAATACGCCGTCGCGAGCTCAAGACGAATATCCGTTCGCCGTTTGACATCGGCCTGACCGGTCGGGGCAAGCTGGGACCCAATGGGGGCAGCGCATGCGGTCAGCAGACCTGCGAGCAGTAAAAAACCAAAACGCTTCACCCTGAAATCTCCACGATACGACCAAAATCTTTACCGTACTTTTCCTGATACACCGACATGGTTTGCATGCGCTCGCGAACGCGTGTGCGATCCTGAACTTCCCCGGCGAGCTGACCGCAAGCGGCATCAATATCATCACCGCGGGTCTTGCGAATCGTGGTCACGATGCCGCCGTCCATCAATATTTGTGCGAATGCTCGTATCCGCGCATTTGATGAGCGTTTCAGTCCGGATTGCGGGAAAGGATTGAAAGGAATCAGATTGAACTTGCAAGACACTGAAGCAACCAGCGCCAGCAGTTCACGCGCATGCTGGTCGCTGTCATTCACACCATCCAACATGCAGTATTCGAAGGTAATGAAATCACGCGGCGCAAACTCGAGATAACGCTTACAGGCGGCCATAAGGTCGGCAAGCGGATACTTTTTGTTCAACGGAACCAGATCGTCGCGCAATCTATCGTTTGATGCATGCAAAGACACCGCCAGCGCAACCGGACAATCCTGAGAGAGCTTGTCAATCATCGGGATGACGCCGCTGGTGGAGAGTGTGACGCGCCTGCGCGAGAGTCCGTAGGCGTTATCGTCGAGCATCAGTTTCAGGGCAGCGACGGATGGCTCGTAATTGAGCAAGGGCTCGCCCATACCCATCAACACCACGTTCGTAATCTGGCGCTCGCCTTTGGGCCCCGCAGCAACGCCCTTGCTGCGTCTGAGCATGAATTCAGCTGCCCACAATTGCCCGATGATTTCTGCCACGCTGAGATTGCGCGAAAACCCCTGCTTGCCGGTCGAGCAGAAACGACAATTCACCGCGCAACCGGCCTGAGTCGACACGCACAGCGTACCGCGATTGTCTTCCGGGATAAAAACGGTCTCGACCGCATTGCCATTACCAACATCAAACAGCCATTTTCGGGTGCCGTCTGCGGAGGTGTGGTCACTGATGACCTCTGGCGCCGTCACGGTAGCAAGGTCACGCAACTTGTCGCGCAAAGACTTGGCGAGATCGGTCATTGCCTCGAAGTCGCTCTCGCCGAACTGATGTATCCAACGCTGCAATTGACGTGCACGAAAGGTTTTCTCACCGCGTGACTGACACCAGTTCACCAGAGCATCCGGGTCGAGGTCCAACAGATTGGTGATTGCCGTCATAAAAAAGGTGCCTCGCGTGAATCACGTGCATCCGGGTCTGCGGGTTCCGCCAACGGGAACCCCGAGCCGGCATCGGTCAGCATGAAACCTTCACGCCGACGATGCCAGTACCAACGCTCAGCGCGAATAAACGTTCAGCGCAGGGAAAAAATAGCCGATTTCGACCTTGGCGGTTTCCGGTGCATCAGAGCCATGTACCGCGTTGGCATCGATGGAATCAGCGAAATCAGCACGGATCGTGCCTTTGTCGGCTTTCTTCGGATCGGTTGCGCCCATCAAATCACGGTTTTTCAGGATGGCATTTTCGCCTTCCAAGACTTGCACCATGACAGGACCTGAAATCATGAAATCCACCAAATCCTTGAAAAAAGGACGTTCACGGTGCACCGCATAGAAGCCTTCTGCCTCCGCACGGGATAATTGCGCCATGCGTGACGCAATGATTTTCAGGCCGGCACCTTCGAAACGGGTGTAAATTTGGCCGATAACATTCTTTGCTACGGCGTCGGGCTTAATGATCGACAGGGTGCGCTCGATTGCCATCTGTAAAACTCCAATAAAATTAAGGGGTTAAGAATTCTTTTGAGCGCGTGAGCGGGCTCTGATTAGCCAAAGATTCTAGCATGAAAGCCGTGTAAAATGGCTGCAACAGACCGGCAAATGCCGCTGCTGCCCTTGAAATTTGCGACTAGACGCACCATCTATAATTCAGTTAAATTAGTATTTTGATAGCCACCTTGATTTCGGGCTATTATCAAATCCACAATAGGAGGACCTATGAACCAACCCTTCCAAACCGCTTACGAGGCTTCAGGCGAACTGACCACGGTTAGACACCGTGTGCTTCGCAACACTTACTGGCTGCTTGCGCTATCCATGGTCCCGACTGTTCTGGGTGCCTGGATCGGCGTTCAGATGAATTTCTCTTTCATGAGCGGCAGCCCTTTCATTGGCTTCCTGATTTTCATGGCGATCGCCTTTGGCTTCTTCTATGTGATCGAGAGAACAAAAAACTCAGCCATTGGCGTGGCCGTACTGCTGGGCTTCACATTCTTCATGGGCCTGATGCTGTCCCGCTTGATCGGACACATCCTGCACTTTTCCAACGGCGCATCACTGATCATGACTGCCTTTGGCGGCACCGCGATCGTGTTCGCAACGATGGCAAGCATTGCTACGACCAGCAAGCGTGATTTTTCAGGACTCTCAAGCTGGTTATTTGCCGGCATGATCGTGATCCTGCTGGCGGCGGTTGCCAATATCTTCCTGCAAATGTCAGTATTGAGCATCGTGATCTCGGCCATTGCGGTCGTGATCTTCTCTGCGTTCATCCTGTTCGATGTTCAACGCATCATCAATGGCGGCGAGACCAATTACATCTCGGCGACGTTGTCCATCTATCTGAACGTGTACAACGTATTCACCAACCTGTTAGCACTGCTGGGTATTTTTGGTGGCGAGCGCGACTGATACGCTGTCGCGTGATAACTGAGAACGCCGGCGATCTGCCGGCGTTTTTTATGGGCGATCGAAAACAGCAATGGATTCCACGTGCGCGGTATGCGGAAACATATTAACCACGCCCGCTCCGATTAAAACATAACCACCTACGTGCACCAAAGTACCCGCATCACGTGCCAACGTGGCTGGGTTGCAAGACACGTACACAATTCGTTTCGGACTCGCTTCGGGATCTTCAATGGCCAACTCTGCGATGGCTTTACAAACATCCATCGCGCCATCGCGCGGCGGATCAATCAGCATGCGGTCGAACCGACCCAACGAGCGTAAATCCTGAACCGAAAATTCAAAAAGATTCCGGTTGTAGAAAACTGTTTTCTTATCGAGTCCGTTGACGCGAGCATTTTGCAATGAACGCTCTGTGAGCGCAGGACTACCCTCGATACCAACCACCTCGGCCGCCTGGGTCGCCAGCGGCAAAGTGAAATTTCCCAGTCCACAAAACAAATCTGCAACCCGATCCGTAGGCTGCACAGCCAACAAGCGCAGCGCCCGTTCGACCAGAACCCGATTGATTTGATGATTGACCTGCGTAAAATCCGTCGGCCTGAAAGGCATGCTGACGTCAAACTCAGGCAATGAATAGGCTAACGCGCTGTCAGCAGGATAAAAAGGTATCGCCGTATCCGGTCCCTTGGATTGCAGCCAAAAATGAACAGACCATTGTTTTGCGAACGCAATGAGTTGCGCCTCATCGGATTCGCTGGGTGAATCCATTACACGCAAAACCATCACAATGACTTGCTTTCCTTCCTGCTCACCCACTGCAAGCTCAATTTGTGGCCACCGATCGCGGGTAGACAAACCCGCAATCAATAATCGCAATGGCACCAGCATGCGTGACACGGCTTGCGGCAAAATCTCGCAGCTTTTCATGTCAGCGATAAAGCTTGAGCGTCGCTCATGAAAGCCGATAAGTACGCCACCCTTTTTGGCGACATAACGTACCGACAACCGGGCGCGATAACGATAACCCCAGTCAGGACCCTGTATCGGGCGGAAGATCATGGCCGCCTCGACTTTGCCCAGATGGTGCAAAGCATCTTCCAGAACGCGCTGTTTGATCGCAACCTGCGCGGGCAAGTTCAGGTGCTGCATGGCACAGCCACCGCAGACCCCAAAATACGTACAACGCGGCCTGGCGCGCAGTGGCGATTCGCGCAGCAATTCAGTCATGTCGGCCGCTTCCCACTTGGCCTTTCTGCGAAAGGATTTAAAGCGGACCCGCTCACCGGGCAAGGCACCTTCGACAAAAATTACTTTTCCGGGACTGCCATCCTCGTTCGCGAGATGTCCCACGCCGCGCGCTTCCATGTCGAGGGACTCGATGTCCAGCAAACTGTCATGCATAGATTTATTTGAGAAAAACAGGAATTGATTAAGCGTCTTGTTGGCGTGATTTTAACGCTTGTGCATCTCGGACGATGCAGCCAAAGAGATATGGCAGTGTTTTGCCCGTCAGATCAGTGAGAATATCGATATCCATACCGACGAGGATATCAAAGCAAAGAATCCTTGCTGATCCCGCGTGCCATCAAGGTTTTTTTCAGGCGAACCAGACCCTCCTGCTGAATCTGCCGCACGCGTTCTTTGGTGAGGCCCATCTCGTCAGCCAGCTCATCGAGGGTCGCCGGACGGGCATGACCCAAACCAAACCGACGCATGATGACTTGTTTCTGCTTAATGGGTATCGCTTCTAGCCAGCGACGAACCAGCGAAATCATCTCGTGCTGCTCTGCATCGGTTTCGGGCCCGCCCTCGGAGGCATCAGCGATCAGATCCAGCAGACTGTACTGCGGATCGCCAGCGAGCGGCGTATCCAGCGACGAGACATGCTCTGCCATACCAAGAATGGCGTTGACCTCTTCGACACTACGCTCTACAAGGTGCGCGACATCTTCAATCCTCGCGTCATGGCCATTAGAAAGCCTCGATTCGAGGTGATATTTGGCGCGCAAGACGAGATTGAGTTCACGAATCCGGTGTACCGGCAGGCGTATCGTGCGAGCCTGATGCATGATCGCGCGCTCGATACTTTGACGTATCCACCAAGTCGCATAGGTAGAAAAACGAAAGCCGCGCTCGGGCTCGAATTTTTCGATCGCATGCATCAGGCCAAGGTTGCCTTCTTCAATCAGATCGAGCAGCACTACGCCACGATTGTTGTAGTGCTTGGCAATCGAAACGACTAGCCTGAGATTATGTTCAATCATTTTCTGGCGCGCGGGAAAATCTCCCTGTTTGGCCAGCGTGGAAAAATGAATTTCTTCCTGAACGCTGAGCAAAGGCCGCAGGCCGATTTGATTCAGATAATGCTGGGTCGCATCCGTGGCAAGCTCTGCCTTGAGCAGCGTTTGAAAATCCTCAACATTTTCTTCAACCTCAGCATCTTCGTCAGACGGCGCTTCTTCAGGCGAGAGCGACATGAACTCCGGATCTACTGGTGCCGGTGGTCCCGAAGCATCTGAGCCGCGTTTCATCTAGTTTGTGGTGGTTGCGATTCAATAGGTGGCAAGAGTGTTGCGGGATCAACCGGTTTCCCCATATGGCGCATCTGAAAACGCAGCTTCACTGTATCTGCGTCAGAATCGCCCATCTCGGCTATTTGCTGCCTCTGGGTCACCATTTGACCTTCCCGAACCAGAATGGTTTTATTGTGCGCATAGGCTGTGACCATACTGTCACTGTGCTCCAGAATGATCAGATTCCCGTAGCCACGCATGTTCTTCGCATAGAGAACTTTGCCATTACTGGCGGCAATCACGGGCTGCCCCGCCTTGCCGGCGATATCGATACCTTTGCGCGTGGGATCAAAACCACTAATGACCTTGCCCTCGGTCGGCCAGACAAAGCGGCCGGTCCCAGCAGGCTGACTGTCCGTCGGTGTTTTGATGGTATCCAGGGAACGTACCGGTCCGGGCTCACCCCGGTCCAGATCAGCAATTGCCTTGTCCGAGTAAACAATTTTCTGCCCAGAAGGCGTCGTCTTATTCATTGAAACAGCACGACCTGTCGTCTGCGACGTACTGTTGGACTGGGTCGACCGACCAGCCCGGCGAACCTCCATGTCAGACTCGACCGGTATGCGCGTTACTTGCTCATTGTCAGGCGGCGCAACTCGCAATACCTGACCCGCTTTGATGGCGTCCGGATTCTTTAACGTGTTCCATTCAGTCAGCTCATTGATCCCACGGTTGAACTTGCCTGAAATTTTCAACAGCGTGTCACCCTCTTTCACCGTGTAATAACCTGCCGGGTCGGCATCAGCTACAGGCAAAGCCTCAGAGACTTGAGACTTCTTTGTATTTGAGTTGCTGTTATCTGTGTCACTGTTATTTGCTTGAGTTGTCTTGCCTGTCGTCTGGGCGGTCGTCTGGTCTGTCGTCTTGCTAGCCTTCTTACTCGCCGGTACGCTGGACGCCGAGTCACTCTTTCGACGATCTGAAGATTTCGATGTGCGGTCGTCGATGGTCGCGCTCGATGGCATATCGACCCCGCCTAATGGGATAGAGGCACAGCCTGAAATGCCCAGTGCCACACAGATTGACAGCAAAAAAACACGGCTTGAATGGCCGCCGATTGCATTGAGTAGCGCGTCTGTCTTCATAGGTAGATAAGCAAAGGTTCAGCCAAATGTACCCGGCTTGAGCGGGACGAAATGACAGGGTTCCAGCGTCTCGGCCATCCACTCATTGCGCCCGGTACGACATATGAGCTTGAGAACCTGATTTCGCTGACCAACAGGAGCGATCAGGCGTCCACCCACCGACATCTGATCCAGCAAGGCTTGAGGTACATCGAGACCGGCCGCTGCCAGAATGATGCCATCAAATGAACCGACCTGTGGCAATCCCAGCATACCATCCCCATAGTGCAGTCGAAGGTTCGGTATGCGCAGGGGGCGAAGGTTGGTTCGGGCAAGTTCATGCATGGGACGTATGCGCTCAATCGAGTAAACCTCCTCGGCCAGCTGGGCGATCACAGCCGCCTGATAGCCGCAACCCGTGCCGATTTCGAGCACCCGTGACAGTTTGCCGCTCATACCACCCCGCATCACTTCGATCATTCTTGCAACGATATACGGCTGTGAAATAGTTTGGTGATAACCGATCGGCAGTGATGCATCGATATAAGCCTGACTGGCCAAGCCGGGCTCAAGAAAATAATGCCGAGGAACCGCCTCCATCGCAGCCAGCACCGCGTTATCGCGAATACCCTGCTGCGCAAGCCGCTGCACCATGGCTTTACGCACAGCGTCAGATACCAAGGGTGAGTTCGCTGTCCGATCTGCTGCGGGGCGACTACTGTTTGCCAGCGGTGGCGCGGGTGTGGTGTGCCGCACGATATTCTGGGTCGCCGTTTGGGGATTTTTCATCTGCGGCAAAGCGGTCGTTTTTTTACGATCCGCAGCACCCGTGATACTGTCCAGCGTCAGGGGAAAGCGCTTTTGAGGCTGGCTTTTACCCTCGCTCATCGCAGAACCCGCTTCAAACGTTCGAGTTGCATCGGGTGTGTGAGGTCAATCTGTAGTGGTGTCATTGATACCCAGCCATGACTCGTTGCATGAAAGTCGGTACCTTCGCTGGCTTCTTTCGCCTGTCCCGGGGGTCCGATCCAGAAAATCTCATTACCGTGCGGGTCGCGGCTTCGTATCACTGGCTCGGATTGATGTCGCTTGCCCAAGCGAGTCGCGACGATGGTGTTCAATTCCTCGTAGGGTCGATTGGGAATGTTCACGTTCAACAGGTAAGGTGATTGCAATTCATCCAGGCGACGCAGGACGATATCTTTTGCAATACGCGCAGCATCATCAATATGCGCCCATGCATAGTCGACCTGCGAAAATGCTATTGCTGGAATCCCAAAAAGAAAACCCTCGGTGGCCGCTGCCACCGTACCTGAGTAAAGGGTGTCATCACCCATGTTCTGGCCCTGGTTGATGCCCGACACCACCAGATCTGGCTTTGTATCAAGTATGCCGGTGAGCGCAATGTGTACGCAGTCACTGGGGGTGCCATTGATGGAATAAAAACCGTTCGCCGCACGCATGACCCTAAGGGGTCGATCCAGTGTGAGCGAGTTCGATGATCCTGAACGATTGCTGTCCGGTGCCACCACCACGATGTCTGCAATAGTCGCAAGTTGCTCAGCCAGCGCATTGATGCCGGGAGCTAGATAGCCATCGTCATTACTGATCAAAATTTTCATCGTTCTGATTTTACCTGAAGGCAGATGAAGTAAATTTACATTTTGATTACACGCAATGAGCGATGCTGAACTTGGCCAGCCCGTGCCAAATCATGCATAACGCAACATATAAGATGAAACTGATTGATAACCGATTTGATTAACAACAATGCAACTCAGAATCAAGACGGCTCCACGGCAATGCAGTCAGCGTGGTAGGTTTTGCAAGAAAGTATGCACCGTGGTCAGCTCGCGCGTTCTGGCAAACGGTGGCAGACTTTGCCAGATACGCCGACCATAGGGCTTGGATAACATCCGTGGATCACAGATCATCAGAACACCGCGATCGGATTCATCACGGATCAAACGCCCGGCTCCCTGCTTGAGGTTGATGATTGCCTCAGGAAGCTGATGGTGCATGAAACCATTCAGACCGCGCTTTTCCATATCGGTGATACGTGCGGCGAGTACGGGATCGTCGGGTGGCGCAAAGGGTAGCTTGTCGATAATCACCACCGAGAGCGCATCACCCGGCACATCCACCCCTTCCCAGAAACTCTGACTCCCGATCAGGACCGCATTACCTGCCTTGCGAAATTGTGTAAGCAGTTCGGTACGGCCGATTTCGCCCTGCACGAACAAAGGATAAGGCAATTTACGCCGTTCGAATTCGTCGCGCAAACGCTCCGCCGCTTTTTTCACGGCACGTAGCGTCGTACAAAGAAAAAAGGTCCGACCGCCTGCTGCCTCAATGACAGGTAATGCAGCATCAATCACTGCATCAGTGTAGTCAGGTGAATTCGGCTGCGGCAAAATCGTCGGAGAATACAGCAGCGCCTGCCGTTCATAATCAAATGGACTGGGCAGAGAGATCGCTGTCTCACCGGTCAGTCCGAGTTGACTACTGTAGTGAGTAAAGTCTTGTTTGACTGCCAGCGTGGCTGAGGTAAATATCCATGCGCGTGGTGGTCCCTCGCGCTGCTTGCTGAATATAGGTGCGATCGACAAGGGTGTGCGATGCAGTTGTACTGATTGTGAAAATGCCTCAACCCACAAAACGGTAGGCGGAAGCGATTCGTCGGTTACTTCCTTCCAGTCAGCCAGACGAATGCCGATTTCAACGGCACGTACTCGGCACTGCTCTATCGTTTCCGCACGCTCGGCTTGCGATGCGAGTACCTCGACCATATGCGAGAGCATGCCTTTAAGATGCTCAAGCGCCGGAAAAAAGGGACTACTGGCAGCAATCTGCGCAAATGCCAGGCGCGTGCCCTCTGGAGGAAATGTCAGTCGTAAATCACGTACTGATTTTTCAAGCGACGAGACTAAGGCGCCCCAGTCAGCGCCGTCGCGTGCATGCGTCAAGCCTTCGGCTAACACATCACGACACAACTCCATGATCTGCGATGTCGACACATCCTCGCCAAAAAACAGCGTTGCTGTTTCGGGCAATTGATGTGCTTCATCAAAGATCACTGTATTCGCACTGGGTAAAAGTTCGGCGACACCGGTATCCTTCAAAGCGACATCCGCAAAAAACAGATGGTGATTAACCACGACTACATCGGCCTGTTGCGCTTCCTTGCGCGCCTTCATCACAAAACAATCTTGATAATGCGCGCACTCGGCTCCGAGACAGTTATCTCGCGTTGACGTGACAAGATTCCAGATAAGCGCGTTCTCGGGCACATTCGAAAGCTCTGCCTTGTCACCGGTACTCGTCGTTTTGATGAAGCGACCAATGTCGCGCAAGTAGCCGACATCTTCGCGTGCAGTCAGCCTACCGTTTTGTAACGTGCGCTCGAGATGAAAATGACACACATAGTTGGCTCGCCCTTTGAGCAGGGCCACCGACACAGGCACATTAAGCGCTTTGCGAACAACCGGTATATCACGCAAAAATAGCTGGTCCTGAAGATTCTTCGTCCCGGTGGACACGATGACCTTGCCACCCCAAAGCAAGGCAGGCACCAGATAAGCAAAAGTTTTTCCAGTACCAGTACCGGCCTCGACAATCAACGCGGTCTGTCCTGCAATGGCTTGTGCGACGGCTCTAGCCATATCGGTCTGTGATTGACGGGGCCGAAAACCGGATATGCCCGCCGCCAGCGTGCCGCTGCCGGAAAACAGTTGATCAATCTCCTCGTCATGCACGAGGACCATCGCTGCCGGTTTGATTACTTCATTCAAAAGGAGTCGCCCATAGATATCTCAGGCTGGTATGTCCGGCACCAACTGCATCTTGAGCTGAATGATCTGATCCTTGAGCTGCAATTTACGTTTTTTTAGTCGGCGTAATTGCAAATCATCTGAAGCCGCCGCTTCAGCAAAGCGATCAATCGCTGCGTCCAGGTCACGGTGCTCAATTTCCAGTTCGATGACGCGAGCGCGTACCTGTTCAGCGGGGGCGTTCATGGTTCGCTGTTGCCCGGTGGCTTGGGCGGCACCTTAGCATCGGAGGGGTCGGAGGGGTCGGAAGCGTCTGAAGCGTTGGAAGCTTTAGAGGCATCGGGCACTTCGGCTGCAGGCTCTCGTGTCTTGCCAGTGATCGGTATAGAGCGGTCGGGTTGCTGTTTTGCCCGAACTTCGCGCTCAGCTAAGGCCCGGTCACGCTCGGCCGCCTTTTCTTTTCTGAGAAAGGCATTCGCTTCTACTTCGATTTTTCTGATTTTTGACAGCGCAGCACGCTGCTTTTCTCTCACGTCATTCATGCATGACGACGCGAAGAACCGGTCATAACAGGCAATACGCTGAGCTGAATACGTGCGATCAATCTCAATACGCGCTTCGATCACGTCATCCAGCGCCGCTTTGGCAATTTCCGGCGTATTAATCGAACCGGAAACGTAACGCTCTGCGAGCGAATGTGAAACATCCTGCGCATTAACCTGTGCCAGCGACAAGGTCAGCAGCAAGACCAAGAGAATCGACTGGTGCGGCAATATTCTAAAAGCGTTCATAAAATCAATTTTTTATCAGGCAATTGCTGCAGCCGCTTGTCGGCGGGTGCTTTCCTTGTATTCGCGCGACTGCATTTCCAGAATGCGCGATACGGTACGTTGAAATTCATTCGCCATTTTGCCTTCGGTGTATAGCAGCTCGGGCTCGACCTCGGCCGAGATGATCAGTTTGACACGGTGATCGTAAAGCACATCGATAAACCAAGTAAACCGCCGCGCCTCGGAGGCCATTTCTGTGTCCATTTTCGGCACACCTGAAAGAATCACCGTATGAAAACGATTCGCGAGATCCAGATAGTCATTTTGCGATCTCGGCCCACCACAGAGCGTTGCAAAATCAAACCAGATGACACCGCCCGCCCGTCGTAGCGCCTTGAGCTCCCGCGATTCTATCTTGATCCGGGGATCCTGGTCCGAAACCTCGGCAATGCTCGAGAAAGTCTGCTGCAAAGCCTTCTCGGCCACAGCATCTAGTGGGCAGTGATACACATCGACCTGCGCCATGATGCGCTTGCGGTAATCCGTACCTGCATCCACATTGAGTACATCTAGCTGTTCTTTCAGCAGTGCAATGGCAGGCAGTATCCTGTCACGGTGCAGGCCATCAGGATAGAGCGTGTCGGGGTCATAATTGGAGGTCAGCACAAACGAGACGCCGTTATCGAACAAGGCGGACATCAGGTTGTAAAGAATCATCGCATCCGCAATATCGGAAACGTGAAATTCATCGAAACAGATCAGCCTATACTTGCGTGCGATTTTGGCAGCAACGACTTTGAGCGGATCTTCAACATCCTTTTGCTCATCCAGCTCTCTATGAACGCCGCGCATGAACTCATGAAAATGCAACCGGGTCTTGCGGACGATGGGAACTACCTTGAAGAAGCTATCCATCAGGAAGGATTTCCCCCGACCGACACCACCCCAAAGATATATCCCACGCGGCACATCAGGCCGGTTGACCAAGCGCTTGAGCCGCGAAGAGCGTTGCTCCCGAAAACCGACCCATTCGTCATAAGCCTGCTGCAAGCGATCAACCGCTAACAGTTGCGATGGGTCCGATTGATAACCACGCTCTGCGAGCACGTGATCATAGTACTGACAGACATTCATCACTGCTGCGGCGCCATGTCAACAGTGACTTGCGATGGATAGTCGCTTGCCGCACCGGTCAGCGGGAATCCGAAACCCAGGGACACTCCAACACCGCTGTAGCCGCCGAGACCACCACCGACACCCACACCGACGCGCGTTCCGCTGGCGTTCAGCCCACGACCAGCGCGGCTGCGGTGTATGACCTCAGAGGTCCGGTAGCCTGCCTTATTGCACACAACCCGCAGATCACCACTCGGATCACCGACCGTGGCATGACCAGGCGTCTGCACCGTCCAGCTGCCAGCATCGGTGGTGACTACGCAATCTGCACCCGTGAGCGTCTGCTCCCGCGACGTGGTCAGGATTTCGACGCGACCATCAAACGGCGGCTTCGTGGCGCAACCCGACGCCAGCAAAACCGAAAGCATCACGCTCCACCACTTCAGGCACGTCAACCATGTCAGACAGCCTGGATTGAGTCGCATGATCATCTGTCCTTTACTGCGCCCGGCGATTAGAAATTCAGTGAGCGCTTGTCGACGGCCAGTGCCGCCTCCTTGGTAGCCTCGGACAATGAAGGGTGTGCATGGCAGATGCGTGCGATGTCTTCTGCAGAAGCACGAAATTCCATCGCTACGACTGCTTCAGCGATCAACTCGGAAGCCATCGGCCCGACGATATGCACGCCCAGTATTTCATCGGTACGTGCATCTGCTAAAAACTTCACCATCCCAGAGGTATCACCCAACGCCCTTGCCCGCCCATTGGCCATGAAAGGGAAAGTGCCTGCGTTATAAGCGATGCCTTCCGCTTTGAGTTGCTGCTCGGTCTTTCCCACCCAGGCAATCTCAGGCGATGTATAAATCACCCAGGGAATCGTATTAAAGTTCACGTGGCCATGCTTACCCGCAATGCGCTCGGCAACAGCAACACCCTCTTCCTCAGCCTTGTGCGCGAGCATAGGTCCGCGCACTACATCACCTACGGCCCAAACATTGGGCAGATTACTGCGGCAGTGATCATCGACCGCGATGAATCCGCGCTCATCAAGCGCCAGACCCACTGCTTCCGGCTGGAGCCCGATGGTATTGGGCACGCGACCGATAGAGACAATCAAACGATCGAATTGCGCCTTGTGATCCTTGCCGGCAGCATCGGTGTAATGAACGGTGACCTCCTTGCCTGCCTTGATTTCACCAATTTTTACGCCGAGTTCAACGGTCAGTCCCTGTTTCGCAAAGAGCTTTTGTGCTTCCGCTGCAATTTGCTGATCGACCGCACCAAGGAATGTCGGCAGTGCCTCGAGTATCGTCACCTCTGCACCCAGACGGCGCCAGACACTACCCATCTCGAGACCAATCACACCGGCGCCAATGACACCCAGTTTTTTGGGAACGGCATCAATTGCCAGCGCACCCGTATTGGAGAGAATCAGTTTTTCATCAAACGGTACCTGAGGCAGTGCGCGTGGATTCGAGCCTGTCGCCAGAATGATGTGCTTACCCTTGACTGTCTCGGTAGTTTTTCCGGTGACCGAAATTTCATAACCATCGGCATCCGCTTTGACGAACGCGCCACGGCCATGAAAAAAAGTGACTTTATTTTTCTTGAACAAATAAAGGATGCCGTCGTTGTTTTGTTTGACGACCGTATCTTTGCGTCCCAGCATTTGCTCTAGATTGAGCTTGATGCCTTTGACCTCGATACCGTGTTCGGCAAAGCCATGACCTGCGTGCTCGAAATGCTCGGATGACTGTAACAATGCTTTAGAGGGAATACAACCGACGTTAGTGCAGGTACCTCCCGGCGCCGGCCCACCCTTGTCGTTTTTCCATTCGTCAATGCAAGCGGTTGAGAGTCCCAACTGGGCTGCGCGAATGGCGGCTATGTAACCACCCGGGCCACCGCCAATGACGATGACATCAAAATTTGTCGACATGGCAGCCCCTTATAGATCAAGTAACAGACGGGACGGATCTTCGAGTACTTCTTTCATCGCGACCAGACCAAGCACCGCTTCACGACCATCAATGAGTCGATGATCGTAAGACATCGCGAGATAGTTTATGGGCCGAATGACGATCTGTCCGTTCTCGACCACCGCCCGGTCCTTGGTCGCATGAACACCGAGGATCGCCGATTGTGGCGGATTGATGATAGGCGTAGAGAGCATAGAGCCAAACACACCGCCATTCGAAATCGAGAAAGTACCGCCAGTCAGTTCATCCAGCGTGAGCTTGCCATCCTTCGCTTTCTGACCGAATTCGCCGATCTTCTTTTCGATTTCAGCGATATTCATCTGATCGACATTGCGAAGAATAGGCACCACCAAACCACGCGGCGATCCGACTGCAATGCCGATATCAAAGTAGCCGTGGTAGACCACATCATTGCCATCAATCGAGGCGTTGAGTACGGGATATTTTTTGAGCGCGGCAACTGCAGCCTTGACGAAGAAGGACATGAAACCCATCTTCACGCCGTGCTCTTTTTCAAACTTGTCTTTGTACTTGTTCCGCAGGTCCATCACCGGCTGCATGTTGACCTCATTAAAGGTCGTGAGGATGGCGTTGGTTGATTGCGAATCCAGAAGACGCTCTGCGATACGGGCACGCAGGCGGCTCATCGGCACGCGTTGCTCGGGTCGGTCACCGAGATCAATACCTGCCGGCGCAGGCACTGCTGGCAGCGCAGGAGCGCGCGGTGCGGCGGCTGTTGGCGCTGGTGCGGTCTTGTTCTGCATGGCATTGATCACATCACCCTTGGTGACACGTCCATCCTTGCCGGTACCTGCGACGCTGCTTGCGGACATATTGTTTTCTGCGAGCATGCGAGCGGCGGCAGGCATCGCAATCGTGCTGCTGGCTGCGGTATCGCTGGCAGGCTTCGGTGCCGCGGCGGCAGGGGCTGCTGGTGCGGATGCAGCCGATGCACTGGCAGCGCCTGCGGCTGCGGTCGCTTCGGTATCAATGCGGGCGATGATTTCACCAGCCACCACGGTACTGCCGTTTTCTTTGAGAATTTCGACAATCACGCCTTGCGCAGGTGCAGGCAATTCCAGCACCACTTTGTCGGTTTCGATATCAATCAGGTTTTCGTCGCGAGCCACGGCTTCGCCGACTTTCTTATGCCACTGAAGCAGGGTCGCCTCGGCGACGGATTCAGATAACTGCGGAACTGGAACTTCAAGGATTGCCATAACACTCTCCGTTTCGGGTTGTTCTAACGGTGCACCGGCATACGTTGCACCATCGGGTCATTGTTTTATTTGGTCAGTACGAAGCCTTTGAGCTTCGAGAAAGCGGTATCAATCAGCGCCTTCTGCTGCGCATAGTGCTTATCGTAGTAACCCACCGCAGGCGAAGCACTCGCGGGGCGTCCGGCGTAAGCCAGTTTCTGGCCGTCCGACAGATTTTCCATAATGTTGTGCTGTATCTGAAACCAGGCACCCTGATTCTGCGGTTCATCCTGCACCCATACCAGCTCGCTGAAGTTTGGATAAGACTTGAACTCGGTCGAGAGTGCCTTGTGCGGGAATGGGTACAGCTGCTCGACGCGGATAATCGCGACGTCCGATGCACCGCGCTCCTTACGCGCATTGACGAGATCGAAATACACCTTGCCGGAGCAAGCCAGAACGCGTTTGACTTTCTTGCGATCGATACTGTCATCAACCTCGCCCAACACGGTATGGAACGATCCTTTGACCAACTCAGAAAGCGGCGAACCTGCATCCTTGTTACGCAGCAGCGACTTGGGTGTCATGATGACCAGCGGCTTGCGGAACAGACGAATCATCTGACGGCGCAGCAGGTGGAAAATCTGCGATGCCGTGGTCGGTTGCACGACCTGCATATTGTTGTCCGCGCAAAGCTGCAAGAAACGCTCTAGACGTGCGGATGAGTGTTCGGGTCCTTGGCCTTCGTAACCATGTGGCAGCATCATCACGAGTCCGGAAGCGCGACCCCATTTCACTTCGCCTGAGCTGATGAACTGGTCGATCACCACCTGAGCGCCATTTGCAAAATCGCCGAATTGCGCTTCCCAGATGGTGAGCGTATTGGGTTCTGCGGTCGAATAGCCATACTCGAAAGCGAGTACCGCTTCCTCCGACAGCACGGAGTCAATCACGAGGAAAGGCGCTTGCTGATCCGAGACGCGTTGGAGTGGTATGTAAGAACCGGCATCCCATTTCTCGCGATTCTGATCGTGCAGTACTGAGTGACGGTGAGTGAAGGTACCGCGACCAGCATCCTGTCCGGTAATGCGCACGGCATAGCCAGAAGACACCAGCGACGCAAACGCCAGATGCTCGCCCATACCCCAGTCGAGATTAGCTTCACCACGCCCCATTGCTGCACGATCTGCCAGAACTTTTTCGACCAGCGGGTGTACCTTGAAGCCATCAGGCACTTGGGTGATTCGCTCGGAGAGACGTTTGAGTTCGGCGGCAGGCACGGACGTGTCTGCAGCATCGGTCCACTTGCGATTGAGGAAAGGCATCCAATCAACCGCGTATTTGTTTTTGAAATTGGAGATGACCGGATCGACCGAGCGACGTCCTGCATCCATCGCATCGCGGAAATCTTTGACCATGCTATCGCCGCCATCGGTAGCAATCGTGCCCTGTGTGGCGAGCTTGTCTGCATAGAGCTTGCGTGTGCCCGGATGCTGACCGATTTTCTTGTACATCAGCGGCTGTGTAAGCGCGGGCGTGTCCTGCTCGTTGTGACCGAGTTTGCGGAAGCAAACGATATCGACCACGATATCTTTCTGGAATTGCATACGGAAATCGAGTGCGATCTGCGTCGCAAACACAACCGCCTCAGGATCATCACCGTTCACATGCAGCACGGGTGCTTCGATCATCTTGACGACGTCGGAGCAATACAAGGTCGAGCGTGAATCGCGCGGGTCCGAGGTCGTAAAACCAATCTGGTTGTTAATCACGATATGAACCGTGCCGCCCGTACCGTAACCACGAGTCTGCGCCAGATTCAGCGTCTCCATCACAACGCCCTGTCCTGCAAACGCCGCATCGCCATGCACCAGAATCGGCAAGACCTGCGCGCCCTTCTGATCACCCCGGCGGTCCATACGCGCCTTGACCGAGCCTTCGACGACAGGATTGACGATCTCGAGGTGCGAAGGATTGAATGCCAGCGACAAGTGCACCGGGCCACCGGGCGTAGAAATATCGCTTGAAAAGCCTTGGTGGTATTTCACGTCACCTGCAGGCAAATCATCGCCGTGTTTACCTTCGAATTCAGCAAACAAATCGTGCGGCATTTTGCCCAGAATATTGACCAGCACATTCAGGCGACCACGGTGCGCCATGCCAATCACAATCTCCTGGATACCATTACTGCCGGCGCGCTGAATGGTTTCGTCCAGCGAGGCAATGAAACTCTCGCCACCCTCGAGCGAAAAACGCTTCTGGCCAACATATTTGGTGTGTAGATAGCGCTCGAGGCCCTCGGCTGCGGTCAGTCGGTCAAGAATATGCACCTTCTGCTCCCGCGTGAAATTGCCGGTAGACCTGCTTGATTCCAGTCGTTCCTGCATCCAGCGCTTCTGCGCGGGGTCGGTCATGTACTGAAATTCGGCGCCGATCGAGCGGCAGTAGGTATCACGCAGCGCTTGCAACAAGTCGCGCAGGGTGGCGGTGTCACCACCGAAATAGGTATTGCTGATGTTGAACACGATGTCCATGTCGGCATCGGAGAAGCCGTAGAACGCGGGCTCGAGTTCAGGAATGTTCGGACGTTCCTGGCGCTGTAGCGGGTCGAGATTAGCCCACTGGGTACCGAGGAAGCGGTAGGCGGCGATCAGCTGGGTGACTGCAACCCGCTTGCGGCCCATTTCGGCATCGGCGGATGCGGTGACGGTCCGAATCGGACCTTGCTTCGCACGCTCGGCAAAAGAGGCAACCACGCTGGCGTGAGGCACATCGGGACGGTCAGAGCCATCAACCGCGGGTACGTGCTGCATCGCGTCGAAATACGCGCGCCAG
>CANKWG010000015.1 GCA_947487325.1 Oxalobacteraceae bacterium
GTGCGGCGTGACGGCATCGAAGCCCGCGGCGGCAGCTGGGCGGCGGAAGAAGAAGCCGCATTCAAGGCGCCGATCCGCGAGCAGTACGAAGTGCAGGGCCATCCCTATTATGCGAGTGCGCGGCTTTGGGATGATGGTGTGATTGATCCGGCTGACACACGTACCGTACTTGGGCTGGGATTGTCGGCAGCGCTGAATGCGCCTATTCCTGAAACGAAATTTGGTCTGTTCAGAATGTGATGCAGAGCGCCGACGATTGGGTAACGCGCAGTCTTGCCAGTGTTTGGCATCCCTGCACGCAAATGCAGCATCACGAAATTATGCCGCTGGTGGCCATCAGTCACGGGCGCGGTGCCTGGTTGTATGACCATCAGGGTCAGCGCTATCTTGATGCGGTCAGTTCATGGTGGGTGAATTTATTCGGCCATGCGAACCCGCGCATCAATCAGGCGCTGAAAGATCAGCTCGATAAGCTCGAGCATGCGATGCTCGCTGGTTTCACTCATGAGCCGGTGGTGCAACTATCTGAACGCCTCGCAGCAAAAACCAACCACGCTTTGGGCCACTGCTTTTATGCATCCGATGGCGCGTCTGCGGTGGAGATCGCACTGAAAATGAGTTTTCATTATTGGCGCAATAGCGGGCGTTCAGAAAAACAGGAATTCGTTTGTCTGCAGGGTAGTTATCACGGTGAGACCGTGGGCGCTCTGGGAGTCACTGATGTTCCGGTGTTCACCGAGGCCTATGGTGGCATGTATCGGCAGGCGCATGTGGTGATGAGCCCTGAAGCGCGGCAGGCAAAATCAGGTGAGAGCGAAGTGGATGTGGCTGCGCGCGCGATTCTGGCGATGCGCACCTTGCTAGAGCGCCGCGCGAGTCAGATCGCCGCCGTCATCGTTGAACCCCTCGTGCAATGTGCGGTCGGTATGGCGATGCATGATCCTGTCTATCTGCGCAGTCTGCGTGCGCTGTGTGATGAATTTGACGTACATTTAATTGCAGATGAGATCGCTGTTGGTTGTGGTCGGACCGGGACTTTTTTCGCCTGTGAGCAGGCAGCGATTTGGCCAGACTTTTTGTGTCTGTCCAAGGGAATTAGCGGCGGTTATCTTCCACTGTCTCTTGTGATGACCACAGACACCATTTATCAGGCCTTTTATCATCCTGAGGTGGCGCGCGGTTTTCTGCATTCGCATTCGTATACCGGCAATCCGCTTGCGTGCCGTGCGGCGCTAGCCACTTTGCAGATTTTTGATGATGATGACGTGATCAAGCGTAACCAGCAGCGGGCTGAAAAGCTCGCTCAGGCCTTACAGCCGATTGCAGCGCATCCTCAGGTAAGCCATGTCCGTCAGCGCGGCATGATCGCTGCCTTTGATGTCTCACCGACCATCAGAGAAGGTTTCGCTCGGCGATTTTTTACGACTGCTTTGCAAAAAGAATTATTGCTTCGTCCTATAGGTACGACGGTGTACTGGATGCCGCCTTTTATGCTGTCCGATGAAGAGATAGCTTTGCTGGGCGAGAGAACGCTGGAAGTTTTGCAACTGACCACACATTAAAAATACGAACCTCTAAAAACTGATGCTGGCGTTCTTGGATAGCTTTACGGCATTCGTTTTACGAGAGATTTGAAGTATCGGAGCATGAACGATGTTTAAAAAAATTCTCATCGCTAATCGCGGCGAAATCGCCTGTCGTGTTGCGGCAACGGCGCGCCGCATGGGCATACAGTCGGTGGCAGTGTATTCCGATGCTGATGCGCATGCGCGTCATGTCGCCTTTTGCGATGAAGCGATCGCGATTGGTCCGGCGGCGGCGAGTGAAAGTTATTTGAACATCGACCGCGTGATTGCGGCGGCAAAGCAATCCGGCGCAGAAGCGATTCATCCTGGCTATGGCTTTCTTTCGGAGAACGAGGCATTTGCTGCGGCTTGCGAGAAGGCCGGCCTAGTATTCATCGGCCCGCCAGCCTCTGCTATTCGTGCGATGGGTTCCAAATCCGCAGCCAAGTCGCTGATGGAAAAAGCGCAAGTACCCTTGGTACCCGGCTATCACGGTGACAATCAGGATCCTGTATTTCTTCAAGGGCAGGCCGATCAGATCGGTTATCCCGTGCTGCTCAAGGCCAGTGCTGGCGGTGGCGGCAAAGGCATGCGCGTGGTGACGCGCGCGGAAGATTTCGCTGATGCCCTGTCTTCCTGCCAGCGGGAAGCGAAAAATAGTTTTGGCGATGAGCGTGTTCTGGTCGAAAAATATCTGACCCGTCCGCGCCATATCGAAATTCAGATTTTTGCTGATACGCACGGCAACTGCGTCAGCCTGTTCGAGCGCGATTGCTCTGTGCAGCGTCGTCACCAAAAAGTACTGGAAGAAGCGCCTGCGCCCGGCATGAGTGCAGAGCGTCGTCAGGCGATGAGTGCTGCAGCGATCGCTGCTGCCAAAGCAGTGTCGTATGTGGGCGCAGGAACGGTCGAGTTCATCGCGAATCAAGACGGCAGCTTTTATTTCATGGAGATGAACACACGGCTGCAAGTCGAGCACCCGGTGACGGAGATGATTACCAGCACCGATCTGGTGGAATGGCAGTTACGCGTAGCGGCTGGCGAGCGTCTGCCGCGATTGCAGCATGAGCTCACAATTAACGGTCATGCGATTGAGGCGCGTATCTATGCAGAAAATCCTGAAAAAGGATTTTTGCCATCGACCGGCAAACTCGATTATTTGCACATGCCGCAAGCCGTACAATTTACGCATGGCGAGCTGCGTATTGATGCCGGCGTCAGGCAAGGCGATGTGATTTCGCCCTTCTATGATCCGATGATTGCCAAGCTGATCGTTCATGGAAAAGACCGAGCTGAGGCGCTGGCACGCATGGCGCAGGCGCTGGCTACGTTTCAGGTGGTTGGGCCGGCGACCAATGTCGCCTTCCTTGGCCGTTTGATTGCCAGTGAACCGTTTGTTAGTGCAGATCTCGATACCGGTCTGATCGAGCGTCACCACGACAGTCTGTTTCCCGAACCGCAAACATTGCCGCTGTCGGTACTAGCGCTGGCGGCGGCCAGCCTAGTGGCGTCACCATCACCATCACCATCGAAAGGTGAGCCGTGGGCGCAGTTGTCGGGGTGGCGCATGAATGGCACGTATCAGCGCATCCTTGCATTTTCATCCGAAGCAGGGGAGCAGCCGATACAACTGTCGTATCGTCGTGATGCTCTGTGGCTCACCGCAGGTGAGTCAGCAGTAGCGATGCAAGAGGTCAGCGTCAATCAAGCCGCTGTGCAGGTGCGCATGGATGGTCTGCAGTTACAAGGGCATGTCGTCAGGCAGCAGGATATTTTTCATGTGTTTCATGCGGGCCATCACTGGCAAATTCTGTGGCGCGATCCGATTGCGCATGCCGGCGAGGGAGAAGCAGATGAAGGCCGGTTGACCGCACCCATGCCGGGCAAAATCATTGCCTTGCTGGTGAGTGCGGGCGAGCGTGTTGTCAAAGGCACGCCCTTGCTCATCATGGAGGCGATGAAAATGGAACACACCATCAACGCGCCCGGCGATGGCACTGTGAGTGAGTTGCTGTATGCCGTCGGTGATCAGGTCGATGAAGGTGCGCAGTTGCTCAGCTTGTCGGTCGAGGTGGCGTGATGCGTACATTGCCTGAAAGCGTCAAGCTGGTGGAAGTAGGACCACGCGATGGATTGCAAAACGAAAAAGACATCATTCCGGCAGCGATCAAGGTCGAGCTGGTCGATCGACTGACGGCAGCGGGATTCATTAACATCGAAGCCGCTTCTTTTGTCTCACCCAAATGGGTACCGCAAATGGCGACCTCGGGCGAGGTGATGGAAAAGATCACGCGCAAGCCCGGCACTATTTATTCTGCGCTGGTGCCAAATATGAAGGGCTTTGAAGCGGCACTGGCCGCGCGCGCAGATGAAATCGTGATTTTTGGTGCGGCCTCGGAAGCGTTTTCGCAAAAAAATATCAATTGCTCGATTGCAGAATCGATAGATCGCTTTCGCGAAGTTGCACAGGCGACCAAAGATCAGGGATTGCGTCTGCGCGGCAGTATCAGTTGCGCGCTTGGCTGTCCGTATCAGGGTGAAGTCGCATTAGATGCGGTGGCTGATGTCGCGATGCGCTTGCGGGACCTGGGCTGTGACGAAATTGATGTGGCCGATACGATTGGTGTCGGTACTGCGATTCGGGTACAGCAGGTATTCGAGCGTGTGGCAAGAGAATTTCCCATCCATCGGCTGGCTGGGCATTTTCATGATACCTATGGACAGGCGCTGGCCAATATCTATGCGGCACTCGAAGTGGGTGTGAGCATCTTTCATGCCTCGGTCGCAGGTCTGGGCGGCTGTCCTTATGCCAAAGGCGCCACCGGCAATGTCTCGACTGAAGATGTGCTCTACTTGCTGCAGGGGTTGAACATCAAAACCGATATTGATTTGGATGCCGTGGTGGATGCGGGGCAGTTCATTTCACATTATCTCGGACGCAAGGCCGCTAGCCGTGCGGGCAATGCGATTGCTGCGCGGCGCGCCAATGACCCATCCAAGGAGACAGCATCATGAGCCCAAAGCTGCAGCCCGGCATACAGTTTGAATGGCAAACGACCGTACCCGAGCATTCGGTGGTACCGCATTTGTTCGGTTCGCAAACACCTTTTGCGTTGGATATGCCCGCGGTGATGGCCACGGGTTACATGGTCGGTCTGATGGAGCTGGCATGTACGCAGGGCATCATGGATTATGTGGACTGGCCCAACGAGCAGAGTTTGGGCACGCATGTGAGCTTTTCTCATCTCGCTGCCACGCCACCTGGAATGACGCTTACTATACGCGGTGAGGTTATTGCCGTTGAAGGCCGGCGCGTACGCTTTCGTGTTGAGGCCTGGGATGGTCTGGACAAGATCAGTGAGGGTGAGCATGAGCGCGCCATTATCACCCCCGAAAAATTTCATGAGCGCTTGAATGACAAAAAACGCCGGGCCGGTTTATGAACCTCACGCCCATTTTCCACGTAAGAATATTCTGATTTCATGGATCTGAAAAACTTCGATCCTCTGGCCCACTCCGGTCCACTGCCGTCACCTTGCATCAATATCTGCCAGATGGATGAGACGACAGGGTGGTGCAAAGGTTGTCAGCGCACGATTGATGAAATCATTGACTGGAGTGTCGCGCCAGAACCAAAAAAACGACAGATCTGGCTGGCCATAAACGAGCGGCGCACGGCAAAATAATAGTTTTCATCAAAACAAGCGCCACGGGTTTTGATGTTTCACTATTTTGTCGTTTCTTCGTTGGCTTCCTTAAAAGGACACTTCATGCAGCCGAGTTTTTACAAGCCAGCCGCCGCCTTGACCGGCCCCGCTTATAGTCCCTGGTTCAAAATGCTGGCAACGCTATTTACTTTTGGATTAGTGACCTACGGCATCAGTTTCTCTATGCGATTTTCCCTGGAAGCCTATGGCTGGGGCGTGATCTTTCTGATGCTGTCGGCGTTGGCCTTGCTGCTCATATCGTTTTACGGTTTTTTGCACTCAACCATTACGATTGACGATAAAGGTATCAAGCAAACCTGGGTGATTAATCGTCAGGTACTCTGGCCCGATATTCGGGGTGCAAAAATGATCGGTATTCCACGCGCTGGCTGGTTGTCACCGCCCCGACTGGTTGTGCGCACCGGTACTGCTTTTTATACGTTTAACGGCGGCACTGAAGCCTTGCTGACCGAGTTCGCCAGAATCTCCTTGGCTTACGAGATGAAAAAATGAAGCTTCCTGACTCAATGCAGGTACTCGAGCGCGGTTGGCTATCGTCTAATAATATTGTCTTCATTGGCAAGGACAAAACAGCCATCGTTGATACTGGCTATTGCACCCATGAGAATCAGACGCTGATTCTGCTGCGTAATGTGTTGAAAGGCCGGACCCTAGATACCATCTACAACACGCATCTGCATTCCGATCATTGCGGCGGTAATCATGTTTTGCAAATCCATTTTCCGGCGGTACGCACCTTCGTTCCAGCAGCAGAATTCAATCGTGTACAGAACTGGGAACGATCGCAATTGACCTTTGAGGCTACGGGGCAGCGTTGCGAGCACTTTCGTGCGGATGCCAGTATTCATCCCGGCGACAAGATTCGACTCGGCGATCTCGAGTGGTCGGCACTGTGCGCACCCGGCCATCATCCTTATTCCTATCTTTTATTTTGCGAGAAACACGGCATACTGATTTCAGCCGATGCCTTGTGGGAGAAGGGTTTCGGGGTTATTTTCCCGGCACTGGATGGCATCTCAGGTTTCAGAGAAACGCGCGCTACGCTGCAGATGATTGAGGAACTCGATGTGAAACTTGTCATACCTGGACATGGCAAGCCATTCACTGATGTGAAACAGGCGATCGAAGTAGCGCATTCACGCATCGATTATCTCGAAGCGGACCCACTGCGTAATGCACAAAACGGCATCAAGGTCTTGTTAAAGTTCCTGCTCATGGAACGTCAGCGCATCAAGCTATCGGAAGTCCCCAAACTGCTCAATTCGATTCCTTTGGTGAAGTCGGCCAATCAGCGGCATATGAATTTCGGAAAAATTCATCTCGCGCATTGGGCAATTACACAGCTGCGCCGCGCGGGTGCGCTGGACGTGAAGGATAACTATCTGGTGGATGTTGAGGCCAAGGCGGGTTGAGTGGATGTTGTGTTAGTGGGCGGCGGTTTCAGACCGCACACGGTCTGCTCTAAAACTACGAACGAAAACTCAGGCGCCTTCTACGATAAATAAGCGACCTTGCGACGCTGCTTGCCGCAGGGCTTTCGCTTCCGCATAAGCCGAAGAGTCGTACCATTCATGCGCTTTGGATAGCGATGGAAATTCCAGAATAACGGTGCGCATCTGGTCATGATGTGCATCGTCCAGGCCTTCGCATTGGATGCGTGTACCTCCACGCACCAGAAACTGACCGCCAAAAGCCAATACGGTCGGCAGTACCAGCTTGCGATACTCCTCATAGGCAAGGGGATCAGTCACGGTAATTTCAGCGACAACATAAGCTTTGGCCATGGGATTACCTCGGGAAATGAGTCGCAGCGACCCGGGCGCGTGCCACAACATATTCTTGTTTTAGACGTGCGACCACTTCGGCGACCGTGGGAACATCATGCATCATGCCGACACCCTGGCCTGCACCCCAGATATCGCGCCAGGCTTTGGCGCCACGATCGCTCGCGAAATTCATCGCTGTTTTGTCAGCGACTGGCAGATTATCGGGATCGAGTCCGGCTTTCACGATGGATTTTTTCAGGTAGTTACCGTGCACGCCAGTAAATAGATTTGTGTACACGATGTCTGCCGCATTGGATTCGACGATCGCATTGCGATAGTCTTCACTGGTGTTTGCTTCCTGCGTTGCCAGCCAGCGCGACCCGATATAGGCGAAATCTGCACCCATGGCTTGAGAGGCAAGAATGGCATCGCCCGTTGTGATAGAGCCGGACAAGGCAATCGGGCCATCGAAGAATTTACGGATTTCACCGACCAACGCAAAAGGTGACAGACCACCAGCGTGGCCACCGGCACCGGCTGCGACCAAAATCAAGCCATCCACACCGGCTTCAAGTGCCTTCTGTGCATGCCGTATTGAAATGATGTCGTGCAAAACAATCCCGCCATAACTGTGAATGGCTTCCAGCATTTCGGCAGGTGGTGCGCGTAGCGAAGAAATGATGACCGGAATTTTGTGGCGTACGCAGACCTCAACATCATGCGCAAGGCGGTCATTGGACTGGTGCACGATCTGATTTACGGCAATCGGCCCGATGATCGCATCTGGGTGTGCTGCCTTGTGCGCGGCCAGTGCCTCTTTGATTTGAGTCAGCCACGTATCGAGCATTTCTGCGGGTCGTGCATTCAGCGCGGGGAAGGAGCCCACAATACCCGCCTTGCATTGCTCGATTACTAATTGCGGACCGCTGGCAATAAAGAGCGGCGAACCGATGACAGGTAGGCTGAGATTTTGCAGGACAGGTGGCAAGGACATGTAGGTCTCCGAAGGCTTTTTTTGTATGCGGGCAATTATAGGCGAAGCCCTGATACCTCGCGGCAGGCTTCGCCGTAGGGCGTGTTATTCCGCTGCCAGCCTTTCTATCCATCGCATCAGTCCGTCAAGGCGCTGCCACAATTCCGTGGGGGACTGTGGTTCGGCCAGCCCGCTGTTGTAGTGCTGGAACAGGGTGAGCGCATCGTCTGTCATCCCGCGTTGAACCGCTTCCCAGACAGTTACGCGACAACCCGTGGCTCGCATATCCGGGGTGGTACCAATGAATCGATACGGCAAACCCTGTGATTCCCACTCGTGCCTGACTTCCTGCGCGGCTGCTTGAAGGCGTCTCGCATCGACCGGAACCCGCAAGGACCACGCGTGTTGATCGGGATAGGTTTCTTCGCTTTCTTTTGCGGTCATGAAGTGCGCTGGCCATTCACGGATCTGGGAATCGCCGGGTTCAAGGTGAAAGCCGGAATGCATAAAACGATGACCAAGATCGACATGATTTTTTCGCATATCCGGCACCAGCGATAAGGAGGGCGCGATCCATGCATGACCCAGTGCTACCCCGGTGGTCGGCTGAATCTGTATCTCGCCGAAATGAGGCGCATCTTTCATCAGTTCACGCGCTTGCGCCTTCAAATTCGGCGTGCTGCTCGTTGGAACCTTGGCATAAATCTGCGCCAACGCGGCCGACACTTGCTGACGCTGCCTACGCATGAGTTTGTCGGGAGGTGCAGCAATGCCAAGCAGCTTTTGCGTGAGCAGCAGCTCAAGGACATCACGCAGCAATTCGGGGAAAAGCGTAGCTTTCGTATCGGCCAACACTGCTTCGACCATCCGGCTATCAATGACGATAGCATTTTGGGTGGCTGTTACTGTCGTCGACTTTATCTCTAGTGTGCCCGCGATGATTTCATTGGATGCCATCGGCAGATCCAGTGCCTTTGCGAGAAGACAGACACTATGATGCAAGTCATCAATCGTTTTATTCGAATGGTTCCACTCGGCGCAGCTCGCATGGAGGGCATCGCGGATGGCTTCTGGTAAATCGGATTGCAAATGCATGCCCCGGGATTGCGGAACACTCTCTCTTAGATTTTCAAGAAGATTGAAAAAATCTTCTGTTTGCATCAACGTGCGATTGAATGAATGTGGCGGGCCATTGGAAAAGCCATAATCGCGATATACCTCATCATCAATAATAGTTTCGACGACGTTGCAGGCAAATTGTGCGGCTTTGAGCGCCTCACGGAGTTGCTCTGTCTCATCGTCTGTCAGGTGTGACAAATGCATGCGCAGCAGCGCGGTGAAATACTGTTTGCTTTGCGCATCATCATCGATACCCGGCCGAATCGATGCCAGCAGATTATCCATACTCATACATAAAAAATCGCGTGTACGGCGGTGCTGCGAGGTTGTTTTATGCTCTTTAAGTTGTGACAGCAAAAGTCTGAAAGACAATGAAGTATGCCGGCTAGCATCAAAGTAATAAGGCGCCTTGGGCTGACGGTTAAATAGCTGCGGTGCTCGCTTGGGATTTGCTGCGGCTTGTTGAGTAATCCGGAGGGGTCGGCTTGTTGGGTATGAGCGTGAACGGCTAAGCAGGGCGTACATGAGATTCCTTTACATTCAATGGCCAGCAAAACTTGCTGGACTCTGCATGAGTGGAAATTGACCGTGTTCAGTTTGCTACCCGCGAGGAAATTGGCTTGAGACGCCGCAACTGCATCGCGGGTCTGGTGCGATGAATAGCTCAGAAAATTCCTTTTTTGATAAATTCCCTCAAATAAATAGCTATTTTCGAGAACTCCGGGCGCTGTTTTGTGACCGACCTTGACCATTACCGCTCGTTGCCGTTTGGTGGACCCGGATAATTACCCCAACGCTGCTTACATTAATTTTTATTTTTGACACCTGATGAACACAACCAAGATCACGCTGAAACCGGCGATTCCGATGGCACAGGCTCCCAGCGCACCAATCATCGATAAGCGAACATCAAACGATACAAGCTTATCGGTGTCTTTAAACAAACCCACGATGTCATCAAGACAAAAAGTGCAGATACCAAATACCGGAATCACCGCCGAGCCCGGGGCAAAGTGCAAGGTCTCATCATTGACGCCTTACGGAGAAAAACTCGATGCGCTGGCCGCTCGCGCTTTACCGGAGCTATTGGGTGTGAGTGAGGTCACGGCAAATGGCTCCGGATCCATCACTCGAGACCTGCTGGACCAAGCCATTGCTACCCCGTTTAGCGCCAAAAATATTCGTGCGCTGCCATCAAACTGGCCGACGGAATTGATCAGCGACGCTATGGTGGTGGCATGGACGAGCCGGCTGGTTGCGGTCTGCGATCATGTTTATAGCGAGCGGGGCATGCAAGCCTACATTGACGCCATGACGGATTTGATTTTCGACGAAGGAAATCTTGAAGGTGGGTTACCCAGCAGCATTAGAGATTTTTGCGCAATGCTCACTAAAAATGCCCTCGAGGTCGGCGTCGCGCACGGTTTGGATCGTCGCGCACTGCAGGGGCTGCGCAACACCGTGATCATTCGATTTCTGATGGGAAGCGTGTTTGTTCCCCATCTGCGGCCAACGGTCATGCGCGAATCAACGAATGACGCAATGCTCTACGCATTCGATCGTCAGCTGTTCAAAGGTTTTTGCCACAAAACAACCGAGATTATCGACATCGACGCAGAAGCGATCGCGCTACTGGCAGCAGCACGACAGGCTAAGCAGCAGTCAATCGCGTAGGCAAGTAGTCGTTCAAACAGCGGCCTACTGATAACTGCGTGCATCCTCGATGACCTTGCCGTCGTTGGGTAGTGTGCCGGCGGCGACCAGCCTGACCTCGCCACGTAACTTGGTAATGTCGCGGATGGTAGCCGCGATCGCTTCAATGTCTCCCGAGAGTGCGGCGGGATCTGCGACTTCGCAATGCAAAGTCATCTGGTCATTTGCCATTTCACCGGTGATGATCAGGCGAGCTTTGAGAATTGCGGTGTGACGACGCGCAATTTCGGCGACTTGCGAGGGATGTACAAACATCGCGCGCACCTTGGTGGTCTGATCTGCGCGACCCATCCAGCCCTTGATGCGCGTATTGGTTCTGCCGCAGGGTGAGACCTCTGGCAACACCGCAGACATATCGCCGGTCGCAAAGCGGATCAGCGGATAGTCCGGGTTGAATGAGGTAATCACGATTTCTCCCACTTCGCCTGCCGGCACGGGATCGCCGGTACCTGGCCGTACAATTTCCAGCAATAGCGCTTCATCCAACACCATGCCGGGATTGACCTGTCCATCGCTCATGGTTTCGTAGGCGATATTACCGATGTCGGCTGATCCGTAGGTTTGCAATACATTCGGTACGCCATGCGCGTTGAGCCATTGACGCAGAGAGGGTGGCAATGCCTCTGCGCTTACCAGTGCATATTCAACACTGCTGATGTCTTCACCCATCTCCTGCGCTTTTTCGATGATGATCTTCAGGAACGATGGCGTACCTGTGTAGACGCGTGGCCGCAGCAAGTTCATTGCCTGCACCTGCATTTCCGTTTGCCCAGTACCGGCGGGTATCACCGGGCAGCCAAGCTTGATCGCACCACCTTCGACCATCAATCCGGCAGGAGTGAAATGGTAAGCAAAACAATTTTGTATCAGGTCACCACGCCTGACGCCCAAGGCATGGAGAGGACGCGCAAAGCGCCACCAGTCGACGCCACGTCCTTCGGGATCGAAGATAGGGCCTGGCGACATGAAGATGCGCGACAAATCACGGGTAGATGTATTGATGAGACCACCGAAAGGTAGTGACATGCCTTGCAGTGTTTTCAGTTCAGATTTGCGCGTCACGGGCAATTGCGCCAGGGCTTCGCGCGAGCTGATATCGGAAGCACTCACGCCCGCAAGGATGGATGACCAGCCTGCCGTTGTTTGCGCACGTTGTATCAGCGCAGGTAACGCGGCCAAGAGTTCTTTTTCGCGTACATGGGGATCGCGCGATTCGAGCGCGTCATGGAAATCAGTCATGGCAAGTACCAGAGAAGGGAATCAGGCCAGCCAGCGTTTGCGGCGGCGATAAAATTTCATGTCACGGAAACTCTTGCGATCACCGCCGGACACGCCGAGATAAAACTCTTTTACGTCTTCATTCGAAGCCAGATCGGCTGCAGCACCTTCCATTACCACGCGACCATTTTCAAGGATGTAGCCAAAATCTGCATAGCGCAGCGCGATGGTGGTGTTCTGTTCAGCTAGTAAGAAGGAAACCTGCTCTGTTTTATTGAGATCCTGCACGATGCCAAAAATTTCTTCAACGATTTGCGGTGCGAGTCCCATCGACGGCTCATCCAGCAAAATCATCGAGGGCTTGGCCATCAGCGCACGGCCAATCGCGCACATCTGCTGTTCACCGCCAGAGGTATATCCCGCCATCGAGGTGCGGCGCTGCTTCAGTCGTGGAAAATAGTGATAGACACGCTCAAGCTCACTTTTCAGTTCGCTGCGCGAAATCTTTCGCGTATAAGCCCCGGTCAGCAGATTTTCTTCTATCGTCAGGTGACCAAAACAATGCCGGCCTTCCATCACTTGCGACAGACCACGCTTGACCAGTTCATTGGGTGTCAGCTGATCAATGCGTTCACCGTTGAATTCAATACTGCCCTTGGTTACATCGCCTCGTTCGCCACGGAGCAAGGTCGAGATAGATTTCAGTGTCGTTGATTTGCCCGCGCCATTCGCACCCATCAGCGCCACGATTTTCCCGCGCGGTACCGACAGCGATACGCCCTTGAGCACAAGGATCACATGGTCATAAATGACTTCGATGTTATTGATAGTCAGGATGGACGGATTCTGATTCATATTGGCCATTCCGTTGAACTGTAAAACGCAGGACCTCGAACAACTACCTATGCCGAAGTCCTGCGATGTGCAACGTAGAGTCTTTATTAAATAGCGGCTGCTGCCTCAGTTATTTCAGACAGGCTGCCTTGATATTTTTTTCCTTGGCGTAGGCTGCTGATGTTTCTTCGAGCAGCTTGCGTACCAGAGCCTTGTCGCCGGTGATCCAGGTCTTGGACAAGGCGACCCACTTGCTGCCATCCCATTGCTGCACCTTGGTTGCACCCGAGCCTTCGTGATCATCACAAGATGTTTTCACTGGCGGGAATAGATCAGCCACACCGAGCGCTTTCTGACGTGCAGCATCCACATTCAGATTCTCGAAGCCCCAGCGGACCTGCTCACCAGTCAGCACTTTACCTTTGCCAAATTTGGCCTGCGCATTACGCATCGCCTCCACCATCAGCACACCCGCCACAATGCCGCGCAAATACATCGTGTGACCAATGCGATCTTTTTCGGCCAAGTTACCTTTGCCAGCGCCATATACCGTGCTGCGAATCTCATCGAGCAGTGGATAGTTGCCCGGTGTGGTGAAGCTCATGGTGGTGAAGCCCTTGGCCGCATCACCTGCCGGTATCGCATCTTCTTCAGCACCTGCCCACCAGACACCCAGCATCTTTTCGCGCGGGAAGCCATTACGTTGCGCAGTCTTCAGCGCTACGGCGCTACTCACGCCATAGGTCCAGACGATCACGAAGTCCGGTTGTGCCTGACGAATCTGCAGCCACTGCGACTGCTGATCATTGCCCGGTGGCTGGACTGGAATCTTGATCAGTTCAAAGCCGTATTTCGCTGCTTCTGCTTCCAGTACCGGTAATGGCTCTTTGCCATAAGCGGAGTCGAGATACAGGTGAACGATTTTCTTGCCTTTCAGTTTGTCCATACCTCCCACTTTGTCGCCGAGGTAATGCACCATGGCGGCAGCTTGATTCCAGTAGCTGGTGATCAGGGGGAAGACATAAGGAAAGACCTTGCCATTTGCTGCATCAGAGCGTCCATAGCCTAGCGTTGTCATCGGGATCTTGTCGGTACCGACGCGATCAAGGATGCCGTAGGCAATGCCGGTCGAGAGCGGCTCCACCAGCGAGGCACCGCCGTTCTTGCTCTTTAGGCGCTCGTAACATTCCACACCACGTGAGGCGTTGTATTCGGTCTCGCACTCTTCCCAGATTAGCTTGACGCCATTGATTCCGTTGTCGCGCATATTAATCAGGGTCATGTAGTCGATGATGCCCCCGTAGAAACCGCTGCCGCCAGAGGCATAAGGACCTACGCGGTAAGACAGCATCGGAATAAATTGCTGCGCTATCGCACTGCTGGCAGCAGCGAGCAGCACAACGCTCGCCATGAGTGATTTCAGTAATTTCATAGTCACCTCCACAAAAATTAATCGCTACGACGAAGTTCCCTAGTGAGGGAAAGGCCAGAGACGCAGTTTTTCTTTGGCGATTTGCCACAGGCGGGCTAGGCCATGAGGCTCGACGATCAAAAAGAAAATGATCAGAGCACCAAAAACCATCAGTTCCAGATTCGATGCCACCGCAGTAGAAATACCAAGCGCATGCGCTAGTACATTCAGTACGGTGGGCAGTAAGACAATAAAAGCAGCACCCAAAAATGAGCCCATGACCGAACCGAGTCCGCCAATGATCACCATGAACAGGATGCGAAACGAGAGATCGAGGCTGTACGCTTCCGGTTCCACCGTACCCAAATAGGCATAGGCATATAAAGCACCCGCCACGCCGCAGTAAAACGAGCTGACTGCAAATGCCAGCAGCTTGGTGTGCATCAAACGTATGCCTATCACCTCTGCGGCAACATCCATATCCCGCACTGCCATCCAGCAACGGCCAATATTAGAGCGAACGAGATTTTTCGCCAGTAATGCGAGTAGAGCCACAATCGCCAGCACCAGCAAGTACTTTGTCATTGGCGTATCCAAGACGAAGCCGAGTATCTCACGCTTTTGTGCCTTGATCACGCCAGATGAACTGTAGTTGGTAAACCATGGCACCTTCGTTAGCGCCCACACCACGAAGAACTGCGTGGCCAGTGTCGACGCCGCCAGATAAAAGCCGCGCACACGCAAGGACGGCAAGCCGAAAACGATGCCCAGTGCAGCGGCGCACAAGCCACCTAAAGCAAACGCCAGCAGCAAAGGGATATCCGGCACGCGCAGCATAAAATTGTAGGAGGCGAATGCACCCACCGCCATGAACGCCGCTGATCCTAGCGACAGTTGTCCTGCATAGCCGGTCAGTATGTTCAGGCCCAGTGCGGCCAGCGAAAAAATAAGAAAAGGAATCAGGATTGCTGAAAACAAATAGGGTGTCGCAACCAGGGGCACCACGAAGAAGGCGAGCCCAAGCAGCAGGAGCATGCCGATGCGGTCCTGACGAATGGGGAAAATCTGCCCATCAGCTTCGTAGGTAGTTTTGAATTGTCCTGCTTCACGGTACAACATAAAAACTCCCTGAATCTTTCAAGCGCGAGTCTCAACCTACCAACGCTATTGCGCAGGCGCGTAGCATGTTGAACGAAACACCTGCTTCGTCCCTATTATCTGCTTAACGAGATAGGCTCTAAGCAGCACGCATTTTTCGATGCGTTAAATTCTTCGGATAATTTTTTCACCAAACAAGCCTTCGGGTCGCACCAGCAGGAAGCCCAGCGCCAACACATAAGGGAACCAGCCCTCGATACCACCACCTACAAACGGCCCGATATATACCTCAGCGAGTTTTTCAGATGAGCCGATGATGAGTCCGCCGATAATTGCGCCGGGCACAGAGGTAAAGCCACCGAGAATAAGTACAGGCAGTGCTTTGAGCGCGACGAAACTCAGCGAAAACTGCACGCCATTACGAGATCCCCACAGCAAGCCCGCGACCAGCGCGACAAACCCTGCCACGCCCCAAACAATGCCCCAGATCTGCTGCAAGGGAATTCCGACGGCGAGCGCTGCCTGATGATCATCTGCCACGGCGCGTAGTGCGCGACCGACCTTGGTGCGCGAGAAAAACAGCGCCAGTCCGGTTACCAGTAGTGCGCAGATCGCAGCCGCAGTGACATCGAAGCGAGAGATCACGATATTGAACGTGTTCATCATGCTTTCAATGGGCACGTCTTCAATACCCAGATCCAGTCGCTTCACATCCGAGCCCCACATCAGCTGCGCCATACCTTCGATGAAAAATGTCAGGCCGATCGTGGCCATAAACAGCGAGATCTCTGGCTGGTTGACCAAGGGTCGCAATACAATGCGTTCAATGGCCAGTCCCAGCAAAGCCATCACACCAATGCTCACCAGAATGGCAGCCCATAGCGGCAGACCCAGCTCGGTAAGCGACACGCAAGTAAGTGCCGCGAAAAATACCATTGAGCCTTGCGCAAAATTGAACACGCCGGAGGCTTTGTAAATCAGCACAAAGCCCAGCGCTACGAGCGCGTACATAATTCCGGAGAGCAGACCGCCGATCAGGACTTCAAAGAAAAAATTCAGATTCAATGTGCGACTCCCAGATAAGCATTGATCACATCCTGATTGTTGCGAACTTCATCCGGTGTCCCATCGCCAATCTTTTTACCGTAATCGAGTACCACCACACGGTCCGAGATGTCCATTACCACGCCCATATCGTGCTCGATCAGCACGATGGTTGTGCCGAATTGTTCATTCACGTCGAGAATGAAGCGGCACATATCCTGCTTTTCTTCCACGTTCATGCCGGCCATGGGCTCATCCAGCAAAAGAATTTTTGGCTCGGCGGCGAGTGCGCGGCCCAGCTCCACACGTTTTTGCAGACCATAGGGCAGGCGACCGACGGGTGTCTTGCGGATATGTTGAATCTCGAGGAAATCGATCACTTCCTCGACCTTCTTGCGATGTTCGATTTCTTCACGGCGGGCCGGACCGATATACAGTGCTTGCAGCAAAAAGTTCGACTGCATTTTCAAATTTCGGCCAGTCATGATGTTGTCTAAGACCGTCATGCCCTTGAACAGCGCGATGTTCTGAAATGTGCGCGCAATGCCGCTCTTGGCTGCAGCATGCGTATCCATGTCACGACGATGCTCGCCGCGATAGATGATTTCACCCTGCTGCGGTCGATACACGCCGTTGATCACATTAAGCATAGAGCTTTTACCAGCGCCATTGGGCCCGATGATGGCGCGTATTTCGTGCTCACGCACATCGAAAGAGATATCGGTCAGTGCGCGCACGCCGCCAAACGAGAGCGATATATTGTGCAGATCCAGAATGACTTCGCCTATCCTGCGGCTGTTAGTAGAGTTCTCGCTCATCATGCTGCCTTGCGCGCTGGCGCAAAAGTTTTGACATCGCGAATTTCCAGATCGGCGCTGATCATGCCCCGACGGCCGTCCTCAAATTTCACTTGCGTCTCGATATATTGACGTGCATTACCGGCATACAGCGCATCAATCAGCACTGCATACTTTTCAGCGATGAAGCGGCGGCGCACTTTGCGCGTGCGGGTCAGTTCGTCATCATCAGGATCGAGTTCTTTATGCAGTATCAGGAAGCGATGAATCTGCGACCCTGCCAGTAGCGTATCGTCAGCTAGATCGGCATTGACCTTCTCCACGCATTCCGCAATCAATGCATACACCGCCGGTTGTGCGGCGAGATCGGTATAGCCGGTATAGGGAAGGTTGCGGCGTTCAGCCCAGTTACCGACAGCTTCCATGTCAATGTTGATGAAGGTGTTGCATGCATTGCGTCTATCGCCGAACGCTACGGCTTCTTTGATGAAAGGGAAGAACTTCAACTTGTTTTCGATGTACTTCGGCGCGAACAATGTGCCATCGGCCATCTTGCCCACATCTTTGGCGCGGTCGATGATTTTCAGGTGGCCATCGTTATCGAAAAATCCGGCATCACCGGTATGAAAATATCCGTCGCTATCAATCGCTTCCGCGGTATCTTCCGGTTTTTTGTAATACGCAATCATCAGACCTGGCGAGCGCACCAGAACCTCTCCGCTCTCGGCAATCTTGACCTCCACACCCTGCATGGGACGTCCGACCGTATCGAGTTTGACATCACCAGATCGCTGCATACACACCGTCACGCAGGTTTCGGTCATGCCATAAAGCTGCTTGAGGTTGATGCCGATGGAGCGATAGAAATCGAACAAATCCGGGCCAATCGCCTCGCCGCCTGTATACGCGACACGCACACGCGACATGCCCAGCACATTTTTCAGTGGGCCATACACCAGCAATTCACCGAGCGCATACAGCAACTTGTCGCTGAGAGAAACGTCGGATTTGCCGTCGAGAAGTTTGAGACCTACACGACGCGCAACACGCATGAAGTAGTGGAAGATGCTGCGCTTGATGGCACTGGCATCTTCGATACGAATCATCACTTGCGTAAGAATATTTTCGTAAATCCGCGGTGGTCCGAAATAATAGGTCGGACCAATTTCACGCAAATCACTGGTGACCGTTGCGGGGGATTCCGGGCAGTTCAGGCAAAAGCCGCTGAGGTGCGACATCGCAAAGGAATACAGAAAATCGCCGACCCAAGCTAAGGGCAAGTAGCACAATACTTCGTCGTCGGGCGTGAGTCCGTCAAATGCAATCAGGGTCTTGCTGGTGGCAATCATCGCCGCATGCGAATGGCAGACACCCTTCGGTTTGCCAGTGGTACCTGATGTGTAAAGAATGACGGCGATGTCATCAGGCCGTCCCGCAAGAACCTCATTCATGAAAAATGAAGAGTGATTCTCGGCGTAGGTACGTCCCAGCGCCTGCACCTGCTCAAACGAGTGAAGACCGACCTGCGCATAGTTACGCAATCCGCGTCCGTCGTCATAAATGATGTGCGACAGACCGGGAACCGTTTCCCGGATTTCGAGCAGCTTGTCGACCTGTTCTTGATCTTCAACGATCGCGAAATCAATGCTGGCATTTTCCAGCACATAGGCCATATCGGCGGCAGGTGCGTCCTGATACAAGGGAACAGCAACACCCCCCAGACATTGGGCGGCCGACATCCCCCAGTACAAGCGTGGACGGTTGTCGCCAATAACAGCGAGATTCATGCCGCGTTTGAATCCCAGCGCAGCCAGTCCGCAGGCGAGCTGACGTATATGTTCAGCAGCGTCTGACCAACTGGTGGTTTGCCAGATACCCAGATCTTTTTCCCGAAACGCCGGTTTGTCTGCGCGAACTTGC
>CANKWG010000016.1 GCA_947487325.1 Oxalobacteraceae bacterium
CGCATTATCTCCCCACTGCTTGCAGCCTTGTGAGGGCGCAAGTAAAGCGAGTTGATAACCCCCCGTAACACCACTAGGAGATAATCATGGCATGGACTACACCAGCAGCGACTGATCTGCGTTTCGGCTTCGAAATCACTATGTACATCGCTAACCGTTAATTCGGTTACTCTGTACCGCAACCTCGGTTGCAAAAAAATCGACCTTCGGGTCGATTTTTTTTTGCTCTTTTTGCAGCATTTTTAAATCTGTTTGGCGCTCGAACCGGGGTCGTGAGTGGAGGGTCAGTCTCCAGGGTGTAGATTTGCAGCGGCCGGACCGTACAAAAAAGCCGGGTGTTTTGTAAGCTTTCAGAAAGGTGAAGTCATGGGCATGTGGATCGAGCTGGGCATATTTGCGCTGGTGCTGCTATTTGGATTGCACCAGATATGGGATGTAAAGAGAGAGCAGCGCAAGCGCTCGCAGCAAAAATCAGATCCTGAAGCCTGATTTTTTGCGGCGCAAAACACGCCTGACCATGGTGCAGAGCTTCTGTCTCGTGCTTCCGAATCAATGTGAAAAGCTTTCTGAATCTGTCGCGCGAGGCGCCTGCGTGACATTTTTTTTCGATCGCTGCGATCGCCGCTTGATTGAGAAATGAAAATAGTTTGTGACATTTTGGGTTGTATTGAGTTATCTTACGGCCATAATTAATTACTTAAACAAGCGCAGCCGCCATCAAAGTCGTATTACGGTTCGCGCTTCAGATGTTGCCTATGCCATTATTGGCCTGTAATTCCCTCAGGATCGCGCATGCCATTTGACCACTGCGCAGAATGTCGGCGATGCTGTTTCGTCGAGGCGGACTACCCGCCTCTCGAAATAACGCTGACCCAAAAAGAAAAGAAAAAATACGGCAGCATCTGCATTGAAACCGATTGCCCCAACCTCGGTCCGACCGGCTGCGTGCTCGGTGACACCAAACCTTTTAGTTGCAAGCTTTATCCACTCGCTTATAATCCGGCCTCAAAGACGGTCCACTACGACAAGGACTGCCCTTTAATGCCGGAGTACGTTCGCCAACTAAAAGATGCAAAGAGCGAGGCATCGAAACACCTGGCCTCCTGCAAAAAGGAAATCGTCAGGTTGGAAAAATCTGATCCCGGGTTTTTGGAAAACAACTTCGAGATCGACTCGGATTATTTTGATTTGAAAAAACTTCCGATTGCACCTTTACATAAGGACACATCAGAATGAACGGATCCCTATACCGATTGGGCGAAATCAAGAAAGCCCGTCAGTCGCCGCGGGTGATGCGTGTCGGTAACCAGAGCTGGACCGCCAGAAATCTCTGCGTTGAGAGCTACCACGAGGACATTCTCTACTACACCACTCGCTGGGACGCGCTCTGCCCTTATATAGATATTAGCGACGAGATGCTCGCCATGGCGCCAAGGCCTTTCGTGGTCTATGCGCTGCCCCCGGACAGCCCTTACGGCGTTCCCATCAATGACAAGTACGGGCTGGTGGACACGGCCTCAGACGATTTCTGGTGCGAAGAGCGGCGTTCCCGCAAATTCCGCGAGTTCGACAAGCAGTACCGGGGCTTCAAGTACACCGAAGAGGTCATCAAGGGCAAAGATTTGACGGTTGACGATATGTTCGAAATGGGTGGTGCGCATTTCGAAAAATGCTATATCGCTGACGAAGAGGTCGTCGGATTTATCGATTATGTAAAAAATCTCGAGGTGCTGGTCTTGCGCGTGCACTCGCCCGAGGGCGAGTTGGTGCTGACGGATGTTTCGGTGATTCTGCCTAAATACAACCAGCTCTATGGCAGCTTTTGCCAGTGGAACCGCGACTTCAAGACGCGCTCACCAGGTAACTATGCGTGTTTGTTGGCTTGCCGTTGGGCTGGACGTAATGGCCTGCGCTATTACAACCTCGGTCCTGTGGACGACTACGGCTACAAAGCTTTGTTCGTGACCGACTACGAGCCGATTTATGCAATGGCACTGGTCGATCCTGACCATCCGCTGGCGCTGGATCCGACTTCACCACTGAAAATCGACTTCAAGCCTGAAGAATTGAATCAGATCTATCGCCACGGCGAGCCTCTCCAGCTCAAGAACTGCGCCGCCTGATCGCCAGGCGACGCAGTTCTTGAATGGTGGGTGTGAACGATCAGTTGTTCAGACCTCAGCCTATCGATTATTTTTTTTGGCTGGTCCGCTTGACCGGAAGTTTGGGTCATCTTCCCCGAACAGATGTTCTTCACCAAAGCTGATGTCGTAATCGATGGTCAGCTCTTCATGGCGCTCGATGTCGCGAGTCGCTTCAAGTATGTCCTTCTTGTTGAAACGAAGGTTCGGTGTCTTGGAGTGGTTGAGGTAAATCGAGACGTTCACCGCGTTCATGCCGATTTCCGGCGCAAAGACCCGTCCTTTTTCTACTAGGCAGAAGCTCGCCAGATGCTTGCGCACGCTGCTGGGGACTTTTTTAAGTTCGATCCGCGAAAACTTTATTTCCTTTTTGCTCACCATGCTATTCAGTGGCTGTGTCCCCTTGGGTATATCGCGCATTGCAAAGACGCCGATGCCATGAAGTTTTGAGACGCCGAGCTTGCAGTACACCTCGGTCCGTAAATGCTCATACAGTTGTTCTTTCAGACTGCTCATGGTCCTGATCTATCGAGAGGGTGGTTCGTCGTTCACAGCCAGAGCTCTGGCCATGCGTTCGCTGCTGTGCAGCATTTTACGCCAAGCGGTCGGTGGTTTTAAACCCCAACTGGAATTTCCTGCAATTCAGTATTGGCTTGAAATTTATTGAAGTGCGCTTGTATTTAATTCGTCAGAAACTTGATTGACAGCTATTTTACGCGCGGATATCGTCTCTGCATTCTGAATTCAGAATGCAGAGCTGTTAATTTATTGGCAAAAGTCGCCTTACATGCAAATTATTACGCCCCAGCCCAGTCTGGTTGATCAGGTTTACGAGGCCATCTTGTCCGAAATCATGGACGGCAAGTTCGGCCCGGATGCCCGTCTCGTGCAGGAAGAGTTGGCCGAGGCCTTTGGCGTTTCCAGACAGCCGGTGCAGCAGGCATTACTGCTTTTGCGATCGCAGGGAATCCTGACGCAGGCACCCGGCCGGGGATTGATGGTGTCGGCGCTAGATGCGCAGCGCGTGCGCGATCTTTACGAAGTACGCAGTGTGCTCGACGGACTGGCCAGTGCCAAGGCAGCTGAGCGCGGTAGTGCACTGGCGCGCGCCGAGGGCGCTCGCTATATCGAGCTTGGGGAGGCGGCCGTCGAGAGTAAATCGATTGCGCAGCTGGTCAACGCTGACATGAATTTCCATTTCTTTATTTACCGCTTATCGGGCAATGTTCGTATTGCCGAGACGTGTTCGCCGCACTGGAGTTACTTCCGCTGTGTGATGGGTGAGGTTCTGCTGCACGGTGAAACGCCCGCTGATATCTGGGGGCAGCACAAACTGATACTGGACGCCATCGTCGACGGTGACGCAGTACGCGCCGAGCAGCTATCGCGTCATCACATCTCGCATGCATCGTCGACGCTAAACCTCAATCTGAGTGCGAGGGCGGGCGGCGTGATGGTGAACGAAAAGAATTAGCAGGGGGGAGAGCAGTAGCAGCACCGTGGTCGTAGTCAAAAAAACCGAAGATAGGCGCGCAAAAAATTAATCTACGAGCGCCTCGCTTTCGAAAGGAGAGAAGTATGAAGTGCAGCACAGAAGCGACGATCAAGACCGTGTCGTTTGCATCAGAGGTCAGCTTGGGAATGCTGGCTATCGCCGTAGTCGTGGCGAGAACTATGCCAAGGAGTACGTGCTGATGAGTCATGCAGATAACTTCGGCACGCTCTATCAGACGCTGCAGAGCACCGTTGCGCGTTTCCCGGATGGTGCTGCGTATGCTGTGCCCGAGATGCCTGGTCGCGCTTACCATCCTCAGGGCTGGGAAGTGAACTGGCGCGAGACAGCGCAGCAAGTAGAAGCCAAAAAGGCGATCTATCAAACCGCTGGTTATGGATTGGGACACCGGGTAGCCATTCTTTTCGAGCAGCGACCCGAATTTGTTTTTCATTATCTTGCACTCAATGCACTCGGTGTATCGGTGGTACCGGTCAACCCGGATTACCGGCGCGATGAAATTCATTATCTGGTCGAGCACTCGGAGGCAGTGCTATTGGTAGGCGTACAGTCCAGAGCTGCCGACCTGCAAGCGGTCGAGTCCGATCTTCATGGCGCTTGTCGTTATGTGCCTTTCGATGATTTTCCTGCCGTGCTGCCGGCAGCGCCCACACCCGTCCAAACGGGTGAGCCCAATGCGCAAACTGAAGCCGCTTTGCTATACACATCTGGCACCACCGGACGACCCAAGGGCTGTGTACTCACCAACGAATATTTCCACACCTTCGGCATGAATTATCTGTCGTTGGGTGGTGCGCTGACGATGTCCGAGGGTGTCGAGCGTCTCTATAACCCTCTGCCGCTGCATCATGCGAATTGTCTGTCGATTTCGCTGCCAAGCATGTTGATTGCGGGCGGTTGTCTGATTTTCCCCGACCGCTTTCATGCCAGCACTTGGTGGAAGGATGTAGTGTCCACGCGCGCTACCGTCGCGCAGTTTCAGGGTGTGATTCCCAATATTCTGCTCAAGCTCGCGCCTTGCGACGAAGAGCGCCAGCACACCCTGCGTTTTGCGCTGTGTGCCGGTGTTGAGCCTAGCCAGCATGAAGTGTTTGAAAAGCGTTTTGGTCTGCCACTGGTCGAGATGTGGGCCATGACCGAGACGGGCCGCATGATCTCCGACAACCACGAACCTCGCGCCATCCACACCCGTGCCTTCGGTCGCGTCAGTCCGTGGATAGAGGCTAGAGCAGTCGATGAGCATGGCAATGAAGTACCACCCGGCGAACCCGGCGAGTTGGTCATCCGTCATAGCGCAGCAACACCGCGCAAGGGATTTTTCTCCGGGTACCTGAAAAATGAGGAAGCAACCGAAACCGCTTGGAAGGGCGGATGGTTTCACACCGGCGATGCGGTCATGCGCGATGCACAGGGTGTTTTCTATTTCATGGATCGCAAAAAAAATATTATCCGTCGCGCGGGTGAGAACATTGCTGCTGCTGAAATCGAGGCCTGTCTGACGGCTCATGATCTGGTCAAACAAGTTGCGGTGCTGGCCGCACCCGATGAAGTGCGTGAAGAGGAAGTCATGGCTTGCGTGGTGGCGCGTAATCCTGAGGATGTGGCGCAGGTATCGCAGCGAGAAGTGATTGCGCAAGCACTGTTCGATTGGTGCTATGAGCGTATGGCTTATTTCAAGGCGCCCGGCTGGATTTTGTTTGTGGACAGCCTGCCCATGGGGACTTCAGCAAAAGTGCAGAAGATTCATATTTTCCCGCCAGGCACAGATCCACGACAGCAGGCCGGCGTGATCGACTTGCGTCACCTGAAAAAACAGCAAAAGCAAACCAAGCCAGCGATGGCGAACTGATCACGGAATAGAGATGATGCAACCTCCTAAACTCCATGCCGACATGGCCGCTGGCGTCATTGCCCGCTTTCTGAAAGCACGCGGTGTGGATCGTATTTTTGCCCTGTGTGGTGGTCACATCATGCCGATGTGGATGCAATGCGATGCCGAAGGCATACGCATTATCGACGTACGTGATGAGCGCGCTGCAGTTTATATGGCGCACGCGTACAGCGAGCTCACGGGTCAACTGGGTGTGGCCATGGTGACCGCTGGCCCTGGCATGACGAATGCGATGACAGGGATCGCCAACGCCCACACGGCGCGCGCCTCAGTGCTCGTGCTATCCGGTGTACCGCCGCAGGCGCAAGAGAATCGAGGCGCTCTGCAGGATATGCCGCATGTGGACATGGTGCGACCCATTACACGTTATGCACGTACCGTACGTGAGCCTGCGCTGGTGCTTCAAGAACTTGACGAGGCCGTATCGCGTGCGATGGGCGAGGGATGTGATCCGGGTCCGGTATATCTGGATTTTCCAACCGATACCTTGCGCGGTACTGTACCCCGCCCGGTACAACTCGCGGAGCATTTTCAGCCCAAGGCACCACTGGTGCTGCAACCTGATGCCGCTCGAATCGATGCTGCGGTCGAATTGTTGTGGTCAGCAAAACGTCCGCTCGTCATTACCGGTCGCGGTGCGCGACGTGCAAAAAAAGAGATCAACGCGCTGCTTGATCAGCTGGGTGCGGTATACCTCGACACTGGCGAGAGCAAGGGGTTGGTTGGCGACGAACATCCTTCATTCATCGGCGCGATGCGCGGTGCTGTGATGGGCGAGGCCGATCTGGTCATTACCATTGGTCGCAAGATGGATTTTCAGCTGGCCTATGGTTCGCCGGCTGTCTTTAGCAAGGCCAAACTGTTGCGCATTGCTGATTGTCCTGGCGAGTTGCGTGATAACCGTCGCGGTGATGTTGAATTGTTTGCCCATCCGGCAGCGGCGATCAGCGCCATTCTCAAAGCAGCAGCACAGCGCAACCCAGCGACAGATAAGGATTGGGCACGCGGCATGCGCGAGCAGCATGAATCACGCTCACGCAAGCTGCGCGAGAGCATGGCCAATGCACCCTCCGACAGCGAAGGCAGGATTCATCCCAATCGTGTTTTGCATGAGCTGCAGGCGCGCATGAAGCCCGATGCGGTGGTGGTGGCCGATGGCGGCGATTTTCTGAGTTTTGCACGAGTCGGTTTGTCGGGTGGCAGCTACCTAGATCCCGGTTCGCTCGGTTGTATTGGTGTGGGTACTGCGTTTGGTGTGTCTGCCAGTCTGGCTTATCCGGGTCGGCAAGTTATTGTCGCCACCGGTGATGGTGCTTTCGGTTTCAATGCAATGGAAATCGATACGGCGGTCCGACACGGTGCCAAGCCGCTGATCGTGGTCGCCAACAACGGCGCATGGCAGATCGAAGTACACGATCAGACAGACACGCATGGCAAAGTGGTGGGTACCCGGTTGCAGTTTGCGGACCACGCGGCCATGGCGCGCGCCTTTGGTATGCATGCACGTCGTGTCGAGCGTGCAGAAGACTTGGGCGCGGCGATTGATGAGGCGATGCAGAACCTGCCGGCTTTGTTGGATGTGATCGTGTCACCGGAAGCGAAATCATCCGACGGCAAATCGGGGCTGGCATGGATACCGGAATTACAGCCACTGAGTACGTGGGAAGTCGCCGAGCAGCAGTGGCGGAACCCAGAAGTAACATGACGTCACAATTCGGAACGCCGATGGTGTTCAAGATGTTGAGGTAAGGTTCAAGCAGTAGGCTGGTGTTTTGTCCGGCTTTTGCGTTAAATCGGATGGAAGTGGTAACTAACACTTCCATCCGTTTAGCGCGGTATCCACAAGATACTCAACAAAACAATGCAGTCAATTTAGTCTCCGTATTGGCCTATTTTCATACGACCCCTTCGGGGGTCGTTTTTTTTAGGGCCGTTTATAAGTATGTTGCTTTCATTGAAAGGTCGTGACTGTCAAAAAGCTGTTAAGTAATCAGCCAAAGAGATTTGTATAGCTGTCATATAAATTGGTTTGCGAATTACTGAAACCAACAAGAAGAAAATCATCCTGTAGCGTCAGAGACCCAGCTGACGGGCCCTTTACCACAATATGTTGAGTAAACCCTGCATCACGAACATAAACGTTCGTTATATTCCCGTCATTAAATATCTGAAAATTACTTGAATTGAGATTGCCGTACGATCGTAGATCAATTTTATCTTCGCCGCCGACGCCAAAATCTTGAATGGTATCAACTTGGGTAATTGCAGAAGATAACAAGAAAGAAATTTTTGAGAATACAAAAACATCGGTGCCACTACCTCCCTCGAGCAAATCATTGCCAAACCCGCCGTCAATGATGTCGTTGCCGCCGCCCGCAAAAATAGAGTCTTCTCCCTGTACGCTCCAGAAAATATTATCTTCATCATTTCCGAAAATAACGTCATCGCCTTTTCCAGTTCTGACTGAAAGAATATTGGTGTAGTCATCGCTCAATACAGGTGTTGAAGAACCGTTTTTGAAAAGGGTTGCATTTCCGCTTGTCGATTCAAGATTAATAGTTAATCCCTCAAGAAATGCTAGGCCGTCAATAATGTCGTAGGTAGCAATGGAATAGCCATTTGAAGTAGTGCCATCAATCTTGTTGTAACCTGAGCCCCCTCGGATATAGTTAATTCCATCTCCGCCAATCAGAACATCGTTACCACCGCCGCCAAAAATAGAGTCGTCGCCTTTGCCTCCGTCGATACGGTTATTGTTAGCGTCTCCCGTTATTTTTTCCGAAAGGTCACTTCCAACAAGGTTTTCAAAATTATTAAAACCACTGCTGCCATTCAAGTTGATCTCTTTTACAGCCGTTCCGATATTCCCTGAACTGAAATTTACATATAGCGTATCTATACCCGCACCCCCATCAATAAATACATCTTTTCCCAGTTCCGCATGAATGACATCATTTCCACCGCCACCCGATAAGCTATCTGCGCCATCACCACCAATCAGTACATTATCCTGATCATCGCCAGTGAGCATATCGTTACCTGAGCTGCCAGTCAGGTTTTCTATGGAGATCAAGGCGTCTGTATCGCTGACCTGCGAATTACTACTTCTAACGGAGGCTTCTCCGGTTAATAAATTAGCGTCTACATAGTTGCCCGTCAGTAAATAGTTGTATGACACGGTATCTATACCAAGGCCGCCATTAATCACATTGCTGGTATAATTACCTTGCAAAATGTCATCGAATTGACTGCCCTGCAAGTTTTCTATCGAATCCAAATTTGAAGAAAAAATTAATGCTGCGTTGCTATTAGAAATGTTTTTAGTAATTCCTCTCGCAAGACTCGCATCTATGCCGGACTTGGCTTCACTAAAATCAGCAGAATCAATACCATCTCCGCCATAGAAATTATTCGACCCTTCGAAGTCGATAAACCAGTCATTTCCTGTACCACCAAAGAGTTGATCATTGCCTTTGCCGCCGATCAATCGGTCATCTTCTGCGTCCCCGTAGAGCTGGTCATTACCGTTGTCACCGATCAAAATGTCATTACCGTCCAACCCTTGTAGCAAATCATTGCCGTTGCGTCCCTCAATCCGGTTGCTTTTATTACTGCCAGACAATTGATCATTAAATTCGCTGGCAATGATGTTTTCAATAGAAATTAAAATATCTGCATCGCTACCGGAATTTATGCCCTGAATGTTCAGCCCGCCGGACAGACCTTCGGTTGCAAGGCGATAATCGACCGCATCTGAGCCATCACCGCCGTCAAGAAAATCACTTCCTTCATGACCAATCAGAATGTCATCGCCGCCATTACCATACAAAGAGTCCGCGCCTGTGAAGCCTTCAAGCGTATTTTTTGAATCATTTCCTTCAATATAATCATTACCACGACTACCTTTTATGTTTTCTATTTCAAATATTTGATCAGTTTCAAGTTGTATCCCGAAATTATCAAATACATTGCTGCGTTCTAAAATTAATGAGACTGTGACATGTTGATTCAAAGGAAGATAAGAAAAATTCACTGTATCGATGCCATTACCACCGTTAATGATGTCATCGCCATGAAAGCCAAATAGAAGGTCATTGCCACCCAAGCCATGTAGCTCGTTCTTTTTGTTGCTGCCATAGATCACATCATCAAAATTTGATCCAATGGCATTTTCTACTGAAATCAGTTTATTTTCGCTTTCAATCGTTCGTTCATCTGGGCTTACTCCGGGGATGTATAAAAGCCCATAGCTCTCGATGCGAGCCACATTTGAACTTAAATCGATGATTGCAACAGGGGAATTTAAGAATCCCCGATCAAAATTCTCATAAGAAATCGTATCGTCAGATTCGCCTCCATTGAATGTGTTATCTCCATTCCAATCTGTAAAGGTATCGTTGCCAGCTCCACCCTGTAAATCATCGTTTCCGTTGCCGCCGTTCAGTTGATCATTACCAACGCCACCATTTAATTGATCATTACCGTCATCTCCGAACAGATAATCATCGCCGGCGTCGCCATTGATCACGTCACTGCCGCCACCGCCATAAATTGTATTGATGTCAGCATCACCGACCAGTAAATCGGTATTCCAACCGCCTCTGATATTTTCTATACCGCTGAAAACGTCATCGCCGAAAGTACTCAGGCTAGTGCCGCGTTTGAGATCGATATCGATAGCAGCGCTATGATCTGAAAAGTCGATCGTATCGTTACCCAGGCCGCCATGGATTTGATCGTTACCTTGACCGCCAATTAACTGATCGTTACCATCACCACCTAAAAGATCATCATCGCCAGCTTCACCATTGATCTGATCATTTCCAGCGCCGCCATTAATGATGTTTGCGCCAGCGTCACCCGTCAGTTGATCAGCATTTGAGCCACCAATAATATTTTCTATGCCGCTTAAAGTGTCATTACCGAAAGTATTCAGGCTGATGGGGCTTCTGAGGTCTACAACGACGTAACTGCTACGATCTGAAAAGTCGATCGTATCGTTACCCAGGCCGCCATCAATTTGATTATTACCTTCACCGCCATTTAATTGATCGTCACCTTCGCCACCCAATAGAAAATCATTGCCGACACCACCCCGCAGCGTATCGTTGCCTAGGCCGCCATAGATTTGATCGTTACCTTCACCGCCATTTAATTGATCGTCACCTTCGTCGCCCGCAAGAAAATCATTACCAATGCCACCCAGCAGCGTATCGTCACCCAGGCCGCCGTTTAATTGATCGTCACCTTCACCGCCATTTAATTGATCGTCACCTTCGTCGCCCCAAAGAAAATCATTGCCGATTCCGCCCCGCATCGTATCGTTTCCGCCGTTGCCATAAAGACGTGAAAATGCGGCGTTACTCTCGATAACATTACTTAACGCATTTCCGTAACCTTCAAAATAATCGGCATTGCCGACATGAGACAAATTTTCTACTTGGTCGAATAGCCCATAGATTCGACCGCTGGTTTGCACTGTGTCATTGCCGCCGTTTTCTAGTTCGGTAACGGTATCGAGCGTGTCCGAAACGACATACACATCATTGCCCACGCCACCGATCAGATGGTCCTGACCTTCTCCGCCATAGATTTGATCGTTACCTTCGTCGCCTGCAAGAAAATCATTGCCGAGACCACCCTGCAGCGTATCGTCACCCAGTCCGCCGTTTAACTGATCGTCGCCTTCACCGCCATTTAATTGATCGTCACCTTGGTCGCCCCAAAGAAAATCATTGCCAGTGCCAGCTCGCAGCGTATCGTTTCCTTCATTGCCATAAAGGCGTGAAAATGCGGCATTACTCTCGATAACATTATTTAATGAATTTCCGTAACCTTCGAAATAAGCGGCATTGCCGACATGAGATAGATTTTCTATTTGTTCGAATAGCCCAAAGATTCGACCGCTGGTTCGTACTGTGTCATTACCACCGTTTTCCAGTTCGGTAATGGTATCGAACGCGTCCGAGATGATATACACATCATTGCCCGCGCCACCGATCAGAGTGTCTTGACCGTCACCACCATTTAGTAAGTCATTGCCATTGCCACCGACTAAGCGATCGTTACCGCCTAACCCCATCAGGGTGTCGTCGCCGTCGAGTCCCTCTAAAACATCATCGCCTGTGCCGCCGACTAATTGATTGTTGATTGCGTTACCGATGCCATGAAATGCGCCTACGTTACGGTTAATTAACACTTCAATATTTGCGCCGAGTGTGTAATTAGATATTGACGTGTTCATGATGATGGCATCGTCACCTTCGTTCCTGTATTCAACGACAGTGTCGTTACCGTCAATAAAATAGATGTCATTGCCTCCGTTACCCGTCATTTGATCGGCACCTGTACCACCGTCAAGCGTGTCGTTGCCGGTTCCGCCAAGCAATGTGTCGTTACCCGTGCCGCCTAGTAAAATATCGTCACCTGCACCGCCGCTGAGTATGTCGTTTCCAGCGCCACCGTCTAGTACATCATTTCCGGCGCCACCAATCATTATGTTGTTTCTACTGTTGCCAATCAGGGTGTCATTGCCGCTGGTCCCTATAGTGGTTGAATTTGCGATGGTATTGATGAGGTTGTAGCCGCTCTGCAATGCACGAATGATTGCGTCGATGTTGAATAGCATGTCCGTCTCCTTTGGATCAGAAAATGACGTGGTCGGTCATTCTTCCGAATACTGGTGTGCGTCGGAAAATTTCAAGTAGTGTTTTGGTTGAGCAAGAGGCTTGTGTAAGCGGCGCTCGTTTTGACAAAGCTTTTGCAGTATTTGTTGCGGGCGGGAGATAGTCAAATGCCGCGAGATACTAGTGTGTGTTGCTTTTGCGGGGCTGGCTTAGTCTGAGGTCGGACACAAAGCGACTGCCTAGCATTGAAAAACAGGCCAGAGCGTTTTGATGTTCAGACGCCTTGGTCGCGCTTTGTGTTTGTTGTACGGAGGCTGCGTTTTTGCGTCAGACTTTTGGGTGCATGAAGGTAGCTATAAAAAGATGGCTGCAAGAAAAGGCAGCCATCTTCTTGAGTGGTTGCGCGAAATGCCTAGTCCAGTAACTTCTGAAAATAGCCGGGTAGCGCGAACAGGCCTTGATGGGTCGCGGGATTGTAGTAATTAAGATCGGTCAACTTGGCGGAGGTGATGACACCGGCGATCTGTGTGGTATCGGCTTTACGCGGATCGAGATCGTTACTGCAGACCGCGAATGACCAGTAAGTTCCATAGAGTGGAATGTACAGACCCATCGGTGCGACGATATTGAAATTATTCTTTAGCCGTTGGTACAGCATGGAGACGACATCTGGACGAAAAATGGGTGACGCGGTATGCAGCACCATCGCACCGCCCGGGTTGAGAAGTTTTTTCACTGAGGAAAAAAACTCAGCGGTATAGAGCGCCGATGCGGGTGTGTCCGGGTCGGTGAGGTCTAGTAAGACGAGATCGAAACGCTCGGACGTGTCACGCACATACGCTAAGCCATCGCCAATGCGGACTTCAACGCGCGGATCATCCAGCGCACCGTGATGAATATTCTGAAAATACTCGCGCGCGACACGGATGACGACCTCATCGAGTTCAGCAATAACGACGCGCTGGACACTGGGGTATTTCAGTAGTTCTTCGGCTGCACCACCATCGCCACCACCCAGTATCAGGACTTGCGCGACCTTGCCATGACTGGCGGCCGCCGGATGCACCAGTGCTTCATGATAAAAAAATTCTTCTTTTTCCGAAGTCATGTAGTCGCCATCGAGACGGAACAGTCGTCCGAATTGTGGTGACTCATGCACCTCGATCAGCTGGTAGGGAGATTGTTCGCGATACAGCACGGGTCCGAGCTGATAGCCATAGGCGCTGTGCTCGTTCAACCATTCCTGGCCGAGGTTTTGTGTAGGGCGCGCTGCCCCGACTTCTCCGCGTCGCAGGCTCTGTTGATGGGCTTGTGCAGGATCGAACATGGCCGTCATAGCGTCCAGAAGTTGCGACGCTTTTTTGCTGTTATCGCCTGAAAAATTACAGACATAAACATCTAGCGTAACGGCGGACTGCTCTGGCCAGGTGTGCAGCGCGAGGTGTGATTCGGCGAGAAGTATGGTGCCCGTCACGCCGCCGGGGGCATTGCCCATTCCGGGGAATTTCACAAAGGTTTCGCCGACTACGGTCAGGCCGCAGCTGTTTACCAAATCAAGACATGCTTGGCGAAGCCCCGCATCGTCGGACATTAGTTGTAGGTTGTTACGGCAGCCTGATAGATCTGCGGTGAGATGAATGCCTTGCATTTTTTGATTAGATTTAGCGTTTAGATAACAAGTTAGTATTGGATTGTGCCATCAAAACCAGGTCGGGCAAAATGACGGTATGGGTAAGTGATATTTCATTATTTAAATAAAAACATTCGCTGACATGACAACACACGAAGCATTAACAGGATCAACACGCACAGCGCGTCTCGAAATTGAATACCTTGAATGGAATCCCGCCGGCACTCGTACCATGGTGCTGGTTCATGGCTGGCCGGATTCCGTACGTACCTGGTTTCAGGTAGCACCCGCGTTTGCTGCTGCCGGCTATCGCGTACTCGCACCTTCGGTTCGTGGTTACGCGGGAACGCGCTTCATTGATGCTGCCACGCCGCGCAGTGCGCAATTGTCCGCGCTGGGTCGCGATCTGCTTGATTTCATTGATGCACTTGGGCTGCACAATCCCGTACTGGTCGGACATGATTGGGGTGCGCGTGCCGTTGCCAACGCAGCTGGTTTGCGGCCGGGTGTGGCTTCGCATCTGGTGATGGTATCGGTGGGCTATGGCACCAACACGGTTCAGCAGCAGCTGAGTTTGGAGCTGGCCCAAAATTATTGGTATCACTGGTTTATGGCGACGCCATTGGGTGAGCGATCACTGCGCGAAGATAGGCGTGCATTTGCTCGTCGCATGTGGGATCTGTGGTCGCCACCGGGATGGTTTGATGAAGCGGAGTTCGAAGCGACCGCGCAGGCTTTTGATAATCCTGATTGGGTGGCGATCACCTTGAGTTGTTATCGTCACCGTTGGGGCTTGGCCGAGGGCGATCCCTCTTATGCGGGCGATGATGCGGCACTCGAACCTTTGCCGGTGCTGGCTGATCCTATGCTGGTAATTCACGGCGCTGTGGATGCCGTAAATCCACCGCATACATCTGCCGGCAAGGAAGCTTGGTTCAGCGGCATGTACCAACGTGTTTTGGTGGATGGCGTGGGACATTTTCCGCAGCGCGAAGCGCCGCAGAATTTCATTAAGACGGTGCTGGAATTCTGTTGCTGATGGTATAAGCCTGTATGATGTCGCTGCGTTAGATAAGATCACGGCGTTATACACGCTATCAGACAATGAATCATTACCAACTGCCGCGCAGTTCCTCTCAGTTTTATGGACTGGCGATTTCAATTCTGAGTGTTTCGCCTATGGCATGGTGCGATGACATTCGTAGTTTGCCGCCTGTCCAAGTGTTTAGTTCGCGTCACAGTTTGCTGGGTGCGGCTGATACTGCGAACGAAGGAGCTGTCGGACAGGCGCAAATCAATACGCGCGTGGTGGCTCGTACGGGTGAGGTTCTTGAGGTTGTGCCAGGATTGATCGTCAGTCAGCACAGTGGTGAAGGTAAAGCTAATCAATATTTTCTGCGCGGCGTTAATCTGGATCACGGTATTGACTTTCGATTGACGCTGGACGGCATGCCCATCAATCAGCGCAGTCATGCGCACGGTCAGGGCTGGGCAGATCTGAATTTTCTGATTCCTGAACTGATCTCTTCGATTCACTATCGCAAGGGGCCTTACTACGCCGCCGAAGGCGATTTCAGTTCGGTCGGTTCAGCCAATATTTTTTATGCTGATGCGCTGGATAAGGGTATAGCGAGCATCGGGATAGGGCAGGGCGGTTATTACCGAACGTTGCTCACGAATGCGCCAAAATTTCATAATGGCCGGTTACTCTACGCGCTTGAGCTTTCTCACTATGACGGTCCATGGATAAACCCCGATAACTACAAAAAGTACAACGGGGTACTTCGTTACTCCGAAGGTAACAATGCCAATGGTTTCAATATCACTGCACTGGCTTATTCAGGTCAGTGGAACTCTACAGATCAGATACCGTGGAGCGAGTACAAGCAGGGATTGATTTCGCGTTGGGGTTCAATGGATACCTCATCTGGTGCGAATGCCAGTCGCTACAGCCTATCGGGCGAGTGGAGGCAGTCGGATGCGAGCGGTACGATGAAGGCGCAAGCCTACGTGATTCAGAATTATCTCGATCTGTATTCCAATTTTAGCTATGTGGCCGATGAGCAGTTCAATCAGCGCGATAGCCGGGTGACGTCAGGTTTTAATCTCTCGCGGAGCTGGAATGTTGCTGGTCTGGGCAGAGAGGCTGTCAATACGTTGGGCATGCAATTCCAGAACGATAATGCATTCAATGGTCTTCACACGACAGAGCGCCGTGTACGTATTGCGACTACGCGCAGCGATCACATTACGCAGAGCAGTATTGGTATCTACGGCGAGAATCATGTGCACTGGAATGACTGGCTGCGCACCGTCAGCGGTGTGCGCGGTGATTTTTTCCGATTCAAAAATCTGGGCTTGAGTCATTCCACCAATACCGACACGATCAGTGATTTCATCGCCAGTCCCAAGTTGAATGTCGTGTTTGGTCCGTGGTACAGCACTGAGTACTACTACAGTGTTGGCAGCGGCTTTCATTCGAATGACACACGGGGTGTTACCGCTGGCACGGGTTTCATGGGTGCCGCAGGAAGATCGCAAGGTCTGGTGCGCAGCTTCGGACACGAGGTAGGCATCAGAACCGAAATCATCAATGGCTTGCAAAGCAGTATCGCCTTGTTTCAGCTCGATAATGCGTCCGAGATTGTGTACGTCGGCGATGAGGGCACGACCGAGGACTCGGGTCGTCGCAGTCGTCGTGTGGGCTGGGAGTTTAATAATTACTACAAAGCGTCCGACTGGCTGACGATTGATGCGGACGTTGCGTTTGCAAGGGCGCGGTTCAGGGACGCCGGAGGTGAGGGGCGCTTCATTGAGGGTGCTGTTGAAGGCGTGGCTTCACTGGCGGCGGTCGTGGATGATGGTGGGTCTTATTATGGTTCTGCACAATTTCGCTATTTCGGGCCGCGTCCTCTCACGGAGGACAACAGCGTGCGTTCTGATGGTACAAGAACTGTGAACGGCCGCGTGGGCTACCGTATTGATAAAAATACGCAGCTTGAACTGGTGGGCTTCAATTTGTTTGGTCGCGAGGACTCCGCCATTGATTACTACGGTGACTACAACGCAGAAAGTATTGGCGGTGCACTGGGATCGGTATCGGGCCGGGTTTTCCATCCGATCGAGCCCAGAACCTTCCGGCTAGTCCTCATTTCCCGCTACTGAGCCCTCGGCTCAATTCAATCAGATGATTTCTGGCGAAAGCCGGGAAAAGTCATCCTTCCTCGCGCAATTTTCGGCTTTACCCGGCCGAAAATTGCTCTTTAGGCACTATTTCTGAATGCAAACACCCTTAATCACCTTGATTTCCCTAGGTCTATCCTACAACCGAGTTTTTTTGTGACTGATGGGTTGACGAATGACTGATTTATTGTCAGTATTCAATTACAGCCTATAGTGTAAATATATATTTACATATTTGGTTGCTCAATACCGCGTCAGCCTTCAGGGGATGCGGAGCGCCTGCAGGCGGGTCCGGCAGGGTTATGGGTGTTTTTCTAAGGAGTATTGATATGTCTGATAGAGACAAGGTTTGGCCTACTGGCCTGACAGAGGCAGAGTCTGAAGAGATTCATCGCCATCTGATCCAAGGGACGCAGCTGTTCGGGATGATTGCCGCATTCGCCCATCTGCTCGCGTACATCTATTCACCTTGGCTTCACTAATTTTCAGGAGAACTCAAGATGATTTACGGAAAAATGTGGTGTGTCGTTAAGCCTTCGGTGGGTATTCCCATCATCATCGGCGCCGTCGCTGTTGGTTCGTTTCTGGTGCATCTGTCACTGACACTGAACACAACTTGGGTGAAGAAATTCCTCAACGGTAGTGCAGCACAGGTATCGGCAATCCAGTCTGACACGGTACAACCTGTGGCGATGCTGGTTGCAAAAGATCCTGCACGAAAGTAGTTTTGTTCGGGATTCATGGTTCGGGACCTGCAGGTTCCGAACCATGGCCGAAACCACTTCCTGAACAGGTAACTGGCGTCGGGAAACGTCGGGAACGACATGCAGACACCTACCGTTCAAGAGGAAATGCGCCATCTCTGGGCCAGAATTGGTTCCAGATTTCTCCCTTTTGCTGACGCCGCGACACCGGATCTTCCGCTCTCGCGTCTGTTGAGACTATCTCTGTTTCAGGTATCGGTTGGCATGGCCTTGGTACTGATGATCGGCACCCTGACTCGGGTGATGATCGTCGAACTCAAAGTGCCAGCATCACTGGTCGGCATCATGATTGCACTGCCACTGATCTTTGCGCCTTTCCGCGCCATCATTGGTTTTCGCTCGGATCATCATCGTTCTGCCTTAGGCTGGCGCCGTGTGCCTTATCTATGGATGGGTACGATGGTGCAGTTCGGCGGGCTGGCCATCATGCCTTTTGCGCTGCTGGTGCTCTCCGGCATGGGTAACGCGTCGAATGCGCCCGCTTGGGTTGGCCCTATGGCGGCGGGTATTGCTTTCCTGCTGGTCGGCGCCGGCTTACACACAATTCAGACAGTTGGGCTGGCGCTAGCGACGGATCTAGCAACGCCTGAGTCTCGTCCCAAAGTTGTCGGACTGATGTATGTGATGCTTTTGCTGGGCATGATCGTCAGCGCCATCCTTTTTGGTATCGCGCTGGCCGAATTCAGTCCCTTGCGTTTGATTCGCGTGATTCAGGCAGCCGCTATCCTAACGATAGTGCTGAATGTTGCCGCGCTTTGGAAACAGGAGTCGCGCAGTCGCAATCGCGCTGGCGCCCCTGCTGTGGCACCAGATTTCAGGATGTCCTGGCAACATTTTTGTGAGGGCCAGCATGCAGTACGCCGCTTGGTTGCGATCGGCTTGGGCACGATGGCCTTCACCATGGAAGACGTGCTGCTGGAACCTTATGGTGGCGAGATTCTAGGTCTGAGCGTGGGCGCGACCACCGCCCTGACTGCGGCACTGGCCGTCGGCGGTCTGCTGGGATTCGGATTCGCCTCACGTGTTCTGAGC
>CANKWG010000017.1 GCA_947487325.1 Oxalobacteraceae bacterium
GATGGCGCGTGCAGCGCTGGTCGCATCGCGCAAAATCGATGCAGCCGAGGGTGATGTTGCGTTTTACCGCGCCAAGCTGGGTACCACGCGCTTCTTTGCTGACCATTTCCTGTCACAAGCTGACGCTTCGCGGGCTGCTATCGTTGAGGGCAGCGCAGGCGTTCTGGCACTGGCCGAAGAGCAGTTCTGATCTCGTTTTGATATGCTGATCGGCACTGCGGCGCTCAGCCGTAGGCACCGCCGGTCAGCATCAGATCGAAACCGCGCGCCAACACCGTCAGCAGCAGTGTCGCTCCAAAAAACAGATTCACCACCATCATCAGCGCAATCGGCCAGCGGCTATCCGACGCAACACCGGAGGTTGGGTTGTGGCGCGCATCCCATTTTTCATCCGGCATCAGACCCAACACGAAAGTCTCAATGCTGGCCGTGAGCATCGAGATCACCAGGGGCAGGGTGTTTACCAGTAGAGGTAGTTCTGGATTTGATAACAACAGCATGGCCGATAGTGGCAGGCTGACCGCATGCAGCCAGCCCCAGCGATCTGTCAGTCCATGCAAATAGAAGCGGTGAAGGCCAACCCAACCCAGCAAAAGCGCGAGGAGGGTGGCAATAGTCTTGTTCTTGTGAGTCGCAGGGCCGAGATCGGCAGGGTTTGATTCCATGGATTTCATAGTAAAAATGTAATTATTGCGCTTTGTTCAAAGAACGAGAAAGCCGAGAGTGTGCGCCAGCTGTGGCCTCAAGAGCAATTGATCGTTCGAGAACTTGTTGCCAACAGGTGAAAAACGCTATAATCGCGGTCTTTTCCTGTGTCCGTACCCCTTTTGCCGAGAAGATCATGGTCGTAATTCGTCTATCCCGTGGTGGCGCCAAGAAGCGCCCGTTTTATAACATCGTTGCAACCGACTCGCGCAATCGTCGCGATGGTCGTTTCATTGAGCGTATTGGTTTCTACAATCCGGTTGCCTCCGGCGCTGCTGAAACACTCAGCATCAAGCAGGATCGCCTGACTCACTGGCAAAACGTGGGCGCGCAGCTCTCGCCTACCGTTGAGCGTCTGGTGAAAGCAGCTGGAAAAAAAGCTGCTTGATGTGAGTTTGCAAGGCGGTTCGGGAATTCCGGTTCCCGACGATCTGGTTCTGGTGGCGCATGTTTCTGGTCCCTTCGGTATCGGCGGCTGGATACGTCTCCGCACTTACTCCTCCGAAGCCAGCGCGCTGCTCAGCGCCAAAAGCTGGTGGTTGGACAAGCCAGAAATGCATGACGTAGAAGTTCTGCAAGTGCGCGCGCAGGGCGAAGACCTGGTGGCACATTTAATGGGCATCGAAGGCCGGGAGGCCGCAGAAAATCTGCAGGGAGCGACGGTTCATGTTCGCCGTGCACATTTTCCGGCGCTAGAAACAAACGAGTTTTATTGGGTCGATCTGATCGGCCATCAGGTAGAAAACCTCAGTGGTGAGCCGTTGGGTGAAGTTGTCGGACTCATGGACAACGGTGCGCATCCTATCCTGAGGGTTGCATCGACGGCTGGCATAGAGCCCCGGACGCCGGAACTGCTGATTCCGTTTGTAGATCAATTTGTGGCTTCAGTAGATCAGGCAGGCAAAAAGATAACAGTGGACTGGGAGCGCGATTATTAGCGTGCGCCGGGTTTAGTAAAAGTAATGATGGCGAGGCGCAGACGTCCGTCGCCATGGGAGTGCAGCGTATGCAGTTTGATGTGATCACGCTCTTTCCCGAAATGTTTTCAGCGCTGACCGCGTCGGGTATCACGCGGCGGGCTTATGAGCAGCAAAGATTTGGACTGTCACTATGGAATCCGCGGGATTTCACCAGCGACAATCACCGCACAGTAGACGACAGGCCTTATGGCGGTGGCCCCGGGATGGTGATGATGGCGGCACCCTTGGAGGCAGCTATCGTTGCAGCAGGTCAGAGGCAACAACAGCTAGGTCTAACCAAGCCACGCACGATTTATCTGTCGCCGCAAGGCGTACCGCTGAATCACGACAAGGTGATGCAGCTAACGAAGGCGCAAGGACTGGTGTTGTTGTGCGGTCGCTATGAAGCAGTGGATCAGCGCTTGCTGGATCGTTGTGTGGATGAAGAAATCAGCCTAGGCGATTTCGTGCTCTCAGGTGGCGAGCTGCCCGCGATGGCATTGATGGATGCGCTGATACGGCAATTGCCTGGTGTTCTCAACGATGAGGACTCGGCAGTTGAAGACAGCTTTGTGCAGGGCTTGCTGGATTGTCCGCACTACACCCGGCCTGAAGTCTACGAAGGCCAGGCAGTGCCGGCGGTGCTGCTCGGTGGTCATCACGCCGAGATTGCAAAATGGCGGCGTGAGCAGGCATTGCAGGCAACCATGCAAAAGCGGCCTGATTTGATCGCGAAGGCGCGTCAGAGCGGATTGCTTGGCAAGGCGGATGAAGCGGTTTTGCAAAAGATTAAGTTGAAGTAAAAGCAGTTAAAACGGGCGAAGTAAACAACGACGTCCACTTAGTTCAAAGAAGTAGGACGGGCCTAGGCCTGAATTTGTTAACCCCATCCTCTACCGGGCAAGCATTACAAGGCGCCGGCAAGATGGTCAAGGAGCTTAAAAATGGATCTGATCCAGCAACTCGAGCAAGAAGAAATCACCCGTCTGGGTAAAAACATTCCAGTATTCGCTCCCGGCGATACCGTGATCGTGAATGTCAACGTCGTCGAGGGTACCCGTAAGCGCGTGCAGGCTTATGAAGGTGTTGTTATCTCCCGTCGTAATCGTGGTCTGAATTCGAACTTTATCGTTCGCAAAATTTCCTCAGGTGAGGGTGTTGAGCGTACGTTTCAGCTGTACTCGCCGTTGATCGCATCGATCGAGGTCAAGCGTCGTGGCGATGTGCGTCGCGCCAAGTTGTACTACCTGCGTGAGCGTTCGGGCAAATCCGCGCGTATCCGCGAGAAGTTGCCGAACCGTCGTGCAACGTCAGCAGCATCGGAGTAATCAGGCAAGCGCGTCAGTTAAAAAGGGCACCGTGTGTGCCCTTTTTCTTTGCTCTCTATGAAAACACTTACCTTCGATCCTACTCAGGCAAGCATCGATGCCATCGCTGGTGAAGCACCGGTGGATGCGCATCGTCTGAGCCCGGTCTGGCTGCGCGAGCGCTTCACGCAGTCCTTGCCCTGGACGCCGGAATTTACCGAAGATGCCGCGTGGCGTGAATTACCGCCGGAGGCCGTTCCGGCCGCTGTGCTGATCCCTCTGGTGAATCGTCCACAGGGCATGACCCTTCTGCTCACACTGCGCACCGCACATTTGAACGATCACGCTGGGCAGATCAGTTTTCCTGGTGGTCGGGTTGATCCTGAAGACCGCGACCCGATCGCGACGGCCTTGCGCGAGACGGAAGAGGAAACTGGCCTGTCCCGGCAGCACATTGAAGTTATTGGCACCTTGCCCGACTATCTGACGGGTACGGGTTTTCGTGTCACGCCGGTAGTCGCACTGGTCCAGCCACCCTTTGAGCTGGCCGCTGATGTGTTCGAGGTCGCGGAAATCTTTGAAGTGCCGCTCGATTTTCTGATGGACGGCGCCAACCATCAGCGCCGCAGTGCCGAATTTCCGAATCGTCCGGGTCGCCGCAGCTTTTATGGGATGCCCTTTGAGCATTACTTTATTTGGGGCGCTACGGCCGCCATGCTGCGCAACCTTTACCATTTTCTGCGCGCATAAAGATTTAAATGAAAAGATTGCCAACGATTGTGAGAGTACGGTTTGATTCTGTGCATCTGCTGAGCTATCTTACGGGTTGTCTGTTTATCCAGAACAAGCAATGACTCTTTTTTCCATTTTCTTTGTCCTGCTGATCGAGCAGTTCCGGCCGCTCAGGGCAGACAATCCCATCTACGGCTGGATTGTGGTGCTGGCAGCGCGTATCGAGCACAGCTTCAATGCCGGTCGCGCCGAGCATGGACGTCTGGCCTGGCTGGTGATGATGCTGGCACTGGTGCTGCCTACGCTGCTGATCTATTGGCTCTGTGCGCTGGCAGGTCCGATCGCGCAGTTGGCATGGACGATAGTGATTGTGTATCTCACACTGGGTTTCCGGCATTACAGTCACTATTTCACCGCCATTCAGTTAGCGCTTGATAACAGTGATCTCACTGAAGCACGCCGTCTGTTAGCCGAATGGACGCGCCAGGATGTGCTGGAACTCGATGCCCAGGAAATCTCCCGGTTAGCGGTTGAGAATGCGCTGATCACCACGCATCGCCACGTGTTCGGCGTGTTTTTCTGGCTGCTGATGCCCATGGGGCCAGCCGGTGCAGTGCTTTATCGCGTTGCCGAGTACTTGGCGCGTGCATGGAATACGCCTGAACATTTGCGCAATGAACCCTTCGGCAGCTTTGCATTGAAAGCGTTTTACTGGATCGATTGGGTGCCCGTCAGATTGACGGCCATCGCCTTCGCGATTGTCGGGAATTTCGAAGATGCCATTTATGCCTGGCGTAGTTTTGCGCGACGCTGGGTGAATGAATCGACGGGTATTCTACTGTCTGCCGGCGGTGGTGCGATGGGCGTGCGTTTGGGTACGCCTGCCGAATATGCACCAGAACTGCCCGATGTGGACATCGCGGCACTCGAACCTTCGACGCCTGATATCGACATATTGCCCGGTGATGCGCCTTCACAACGCGCCCTGCAAAGTGCGGTTGGCCTGATCTGGCGGGCGCTCCTGCTCTGGGTCTTGCTCTTGCTTCTGGTAACCGTCACCAAGTGGATAGGTTGACAGCACCGATTGCATGTCCTTGTTGTACTTACCTAATGGGCGAGACCAAAGTTCGTGGAATCCGCCGCTCTTGCTTTTTTTATCATTGAGTCTTCGGTAAGATAGCCACTGTTTGCATCGCTGCAACCCTTCGTCTTTTTACTTCATTGCCATCCTGAAAGATCGTCTGCCTCATGGCGACCGCAAGCGCTGATACGAACTCCTCCCCCACTGACTTTATCATTCAGGGGGTAACAGGCAAGGGTCATCTTTTTCGACCGAGTGACTGGGCCGATCGGCTGTGCGGCATCATGTCGCGCTTTCATCCGGACGCGAGCACCGGCTATGACCGCCACCTTCAATACTCACCCTACGTACAGCCAGCCATGATCGAGGGTGTACGGGCTGTATTGGTTGACGCAAGGTTGTACGCACTGGAGCCCATGGCATATCACTTTCTTCAAGGTTTTGCGCGCGACAATGATCTACGCGTCATTGAAGCCTGTGTACTTCAGCCATCCAAGAAAGCGTAGAAGATCTACTCTGCTACGACAATCGCACAACCTACCGATAAAAATCAATTGTTTTGAATAATTAGTATTTTCTTAAACGTTTGGTGCTAATGCGCATTGCTTAACGCAAGCTGCTGCCGTATTTCACGCAGTGTCACGCCGCGCCATGTCTTCGTCTTCTCCTTCTCCTCAAGGTTTTAGTCTCATCGAACTGATGATCGCACTAGCCATCGCTGCGATCATCGCGGCTGTGGCTATACCAGGTTATCGTGACCACATGCTACGGGGCCGTATTCCAGACGCTACCAGTACCCTATCTGAACTGGCTATGCGCTTGGAACAACACTACCAAGATAATCAAGTTTATGGCGATGCGAAAGACTGCGCTATCACCATGCCTGTAAACCAATTTTTCACTTTTGATTGTTCGCCTAAAAATGACGGTCAGTCATTTCTACTGAAGGCGACCGGAATTTCAACCGGTGCAATGTCTGGTTTCGTTTATACGCTCGATCAGAACGGGAATGCGGCAACGACCCAATTACCTGCGGCTTGGGGCAATACGCCCTTCAACTGCTGGATTACCAAGCGGAGCGCGACGTGTTGACTGGTGCTATTAGCAGTGTCGCATACCACCAATCAGCCCAAGCACCTGCTGGTCTCTCCCTCATCGAGTTAATGATCGTCTTATCGGTACTGAGCATACTCTTCGCCGTTGGCATGCCCGCCTTTGGGCGGCTGTTACATGACATTGATATCCGTGGCAGCGCCGAAGGCTTGCGTGCGGGACTTCAAACCGCACGTGCTGAAGCGGTTACCCGCAATGCACTGCTTCGTATTTCAATCAACAATAGCACTGGAAAACCTACATGGACGCTGGGCTGTGTTCAGGTCAGCGCACGTTGTCCTGAAGTTATCCGTACCTACAACGCCGCAGCGGACACTCAAATACGCTGGGGGGTTGAGAAGGCGAATGATCTGTCCAGCTTGGGTGTGGCGCTGCAGGCAGGGCAGGGTCTGCCTTCAGGCGTGACGTTCAATGCGCTCGGCGCCGCTCCGGGTGTGGCGAGTGGCAACGATGCCATGCGTATTGATGTCATCCATTTGATCAATGACAAGGCAAGACGACTGGTGTTGATGATCACAGCGGCGGGTGCGGTCAGACTGTGCGACCCGTCTGCCGCCAGTGACGCAGTTTTACGTTGCAGCTAAAAGCCTATGCGTTCAAAGCCTCGCGTCGACATAAATTTCCCAGCTTCTCAGAGCGGCGGCAGCTTGCTCGAAGGATTACTGTCCATCCTGATTTTTTCAGTCGGCATGCTGTCATTACTGATGCTTCTCTCAGCCACCCTGGTAGAAACAGGCAATGCACGATACCGTAGCGAAGCCAGCCTGCTCGCCTCGGATTTGATTGCACAAATGTGGACGGGTGACCGCTCACTGACGGAATTGCGCGAGCGATTTGAAAAACCGGAGTCCGACGACTATAAGAACTGGCTTACCACAGTACATGCCCGGCTGCCGGGGACGAGTGGCACAACGAATTTGCCCACAATAAGCATTGATGATAAGCGTCAGGTCAAAGTCGTCCTGCGCTGGCAAGCACCGGGTGATGGGAAAACCCATCAGTTGCTCACGCTGGCGACCATCACTGACTGATGCGCTTCATGTATCCGTCAAAAAAAACAGTCCGCCGTATACAAGGTCTGGGTTTAACGGACCTATTGGTGGGTTTGGCGATTGGACTGCTAGCAACGCTGGTGATCATCAAAGTTGCCTTGCTCTTTGAAGTGCGACGTAAATCAACCACCGGTATCGCCGATGCACAAATGAATGCATCGTATGCGCTGGCAAACCTTACCCGTGATGTGCGCATGGCAGGTCATGGCTTGGGCCCCGCTGAAGCCTTGGGGTGCATTGTGCGACGCACGCATGGCACAACCGTTTTGCCTGATTGGTCGCTTTGGCCAGTGACGCTTATCGATGGTGCTAATGGTGCGCCTGATACGCTGCTCGTTCTCTCCAGTGGCAAAGCGCAAAGTCTGACGGCCGCGCAGCTCATTGCGCCGTATGCTGTTGGATCGGACGTCATGATGGTGAACAGTACGCTTGGCATGCTGATCGGCGACAGACTTTTGCTGTATGAAAGCGGCAATACTCAGTGCCCTTTAATAGGGGTAACCAACATACCCATTGGCGAATACCGAATACGTCATTCTGCTTTGCCTACTGAACTGCTGACAGCCGCCGTGTACCAAGAGGGCGCAGCAGTGATCAATCTTGGCGCCATCCATCGTCAACGTTACACCATTAATGCAAAAAATCAGCTAGTGGTGGAGCGTTACGATGCAGGAGCGGATCAGTGGCAGGCTAGTGCATTTGCTTCGGATGTCGTTAGTCTGCAAGCACAATTGGGTTATGACGCACGAACCACGCTTTCTGGTGCGCTTCGTGTAACACGCTGGAGCGCCACCGCGTTCGACGCAAATGCCAATGGTACGGCAGGTGATGCCGATGATCTTCGACGTATCCTAGCCATAAGAATCGCCGTCGTGTCGCGTAGCGCAGAGCGATCGGATCAGGGTTGTTCTTCTGCGATGCCGAGCTGGCGAGCGGCGAATGAAGCGACAGGTCTGATGGAAGATACGCCAATAGCAGTCAATATTATCCAAGACTGGGCTTGTTATCGCTATCGTGTATTGCAAGCCGAGATACCGCTGCGCAATCTGATCTGGAGTGATTCGTGACTCCCCAACGCTCAGAGGGAGCAGGACTGGTCGTCGCTCTGGTCATGTTGATTGTCATGAGCATGAGTGCACTGGCTTTGGTGCGGGCAGTCAGCACCAGCGTTCTGGTTGCAGGAAATTTCGCCTTCAGGCAGGCCGCCGTGATGGCGGCAGAAGCAGGTAGCGAAGCGGCGATCCTATGGCTGACTGCTCGCGCAACGTCGCCCGACTTATACAGCGATCAGCCAAATCAAGGCTATTACGCAAGTCTTCCCGAGGGTCTGGATATCAGCGGTAGTGCCCCAGTGGGTGCGAAGGTCGCGATCGACTGGGACAAGGATACATGTAATTCACGGGCCAGTGTCACCTGTGCCAGTGCTTCGCCGGAAACGACCAAGGATGCCGCCGGTCAGGTAATTCAATACGTTATCCATCGCCTGTGCCGATCGGCCGGTAGTCCTGAGGATTCAGCCAATAGCTGCCTTTTGTACAGGGAGAGCAGTCAGGTGAGTCCGAAAAAAGGGCAATTCAGTTACGGAGCCTCCAGCAGATTCAAGTCGAATTCAGCTGTTTACTATCGAATTACTACACGCGTCAGTGGACCCCGCAACACCACAGTTTTTATTCAAACACTCATGCATTTCTAATGCACAGTGCATCGTAAAACTTTTTGAAATCAATATGAAATTTTTTATAAAAATTTTTATTGCGGGTATGTGCAGTTCATTTTCATTGTCCATCGCCGGACCGAATGACATATCCCAAGCGCCACTCAGTTTTTTGGCAGTCAGTCAGGCTAAGCCTAATATTTTTTTCATTCTGGATGATTCCGGTAGTATGCAATCCAGTGCCCTGGGCGATGAAGTGACCGTTAATGGGTATCAGAACACCATTGGATATCGTAGTAGTTTGTGCAACAAGAGCTACTACGACCCAGCGATTATTTATCCAGTGCCAGTCAAGCCTGACGGCACATATTTTCCTCAACAGCAATTCACACAAGCGCTTTATAACGGTTTTAACTCAGCCAGTGTCACGGTGGATTTATCGAATGAATTCATGCCATGGCGAACGACGTTAACCATTCCGGCATTGCCGGCGAATACAGAAAGCGTTCGATATCGTAGTGATTGTATAGCCCCGTCCGCCTTCGGCTGTGCCTTTGATCCCAACGCACCTTTCCCGAACCGGGCCGAGGCCGCCCATTATTTCGTCTACACCGGCGATAAACGCAGCAACCTAGGCGATAACTCAGTCGATGATCACTGCAAGGATATCCTGCATGATCTGGGTGCCAGAGGCGCCCGTAACTGGACCAAAATCATTGTCAGCAGCACGTCTGGTTCCGGTAGCTCAAATGAGCAACAGAATTTTGCCAATTGGTTTAGTTATCACCGGACGCGTATTTTGACGATGAAGACGGCGGTTGGCCTCGCCTTTCGTGACATGGGTGATCAGTACCGTGTGGGATTCACCACCATTGGCTACAGCGGAACGGATAGCACCAATCCTAATTTTCTAAAGCTGAATGAATTTTCCGGAACACATCGACAGAGTTTTTACGACAAGCTTTACGCTATTGATCCTGTTGCAAGTACACCGTTGCGGGCGGCCTTATCTAAGGCGGGACGACTTTACGCAGGGAAACTTTTGACAGGCATTGATGATCCTGTTCGTTATTCCTGCCAGCAAAACTTCACTATTCTTTCTACCGATGGTTACTGGAATACTGCGTTGGAGACGAGTAGCTACGGTCCGAAAAAAATCGATGGTTTGACGAATGTCGGCGACCAGGATAATGATCTACCACCGCCGCGATACGATGGTGATAAAAACGGAAAAAAACTACGCGTCGCAACACTGTCGGTGATAGCGCAGCCAGCGACGAAAAACGATACGACTGGAATCTACAAAATGGAGGTCGCGGGAAAGTCGCTGATCTCTGATGCCGCCGGAGTCCAGCACAGTGATGATATCGATAGTGATGCAATTCTCATGGCCTTTCAGGTGGCTCGGGCGATCAATCAGAATGGGTTCAGGGCCGTATCACAGGAAAATAAAATACTGATCATCGCACCGGATGAGATCACGCTCGCCAGACCGGAATTGACAGTCCTCGGTTTTTTCAAAGTTGAGGTGGGAGATTTTCAGGAAATTAGTCGTCAGGGCCGCACGGTGGATACGCTCGCTGATGTGGCGTCTTACTACTACCGGACTGATCTGCGGTCCTCTGCGCTGGGGAATTGCGGTAGCGCCCCCGAGGTCTGCACGAACAATGTTCCGTCGGGTCCCGGTAACTCAGGGCCAAATCATCAGCATATGATCACCCACACATTGGGGCTCGGCGCCAGTGGCACGCTGCGTTATCAGGAAGATTACCTGAGTGCCGACGACGGTGATTTTCGGAAAATAGTGGATGGAACACAGAGTTGGTCTGATCCGATTTTTTTCAATGGCCCTGAGCGGATTGACGACCTTTGGCATGCGGCGGTTAATGGTGGTGGTCATTATTTTAATGCCCTTAATCCCCAAACGCTGTCACGCGTATTGTCATCGACCATGGCCCAGATACGTGCTGCTACTGGCGCGGCAGCGGCGGCTGCCACCAGCAGCCAAGAGCCAGCAGAGGGAGATAATTTTTTGTTTGCCTCTTCCTATCGCAGCATTTACTGGGATGGTGAACTGGAAGCACGCAGGATCAGTTTGAGCGACGGTAGCATCAGTAAGACGCCGGACTGGTCGGCTGCGCGACTTCTTGACAGGAAGGTTGGAAAATCCTCAGATACGCGAAAAATTTTTATCCGTGATTCGATAGTATCAACTGACCTAAAGCAATTCAGGTGGCGTAATCTCGACACCATACAGCAAGGATATTTCACCGGTCTTTGTAATGCTCCTGAGCGACTTTCTCAATGCAGCTCATTATCAGAAAATGATAAGCAGCTTCTCACAGGTACGCGGGTAGTCAATTATCTTCGTGGACAAAGTGAGTTCGAGAATCATCCAGATAATGCGAATAAATTATTCCGGCGGCGTGAACATATACTCGGTGCGCCGATCAATGCGCCACCTCTCTATGTAGGTCGTCCGACGTTTCGCTATGCTGACGAGAACTATGGTGCGTTCCGGGATGTTGAGGCAGTCAATCGACAGCCCATGGTGTATCTGGCTGCTAACGATGGCATGCTGCATGCCTTCAATGCCCAAAGCGGCGAAGAAGCATGGGCATTCATACCGCCCGCCGTACTTCCTAGTTTATGGCGCAGTAGCGACTTAAATTTCGATAAAAATTTTACCTACCTTCTTGATGGTGCTCCGGTAGCAGCCGATATCTGCCCGACGGGATCGCCAACTCGCTGCACGGCTCAGCAGTGGCGAACGATTTTAGGTAATGGTTTGGGTGCTGCGGGGAGGTCGTATTTTGCACTCGATATCACTGATCCGCGTGACCCAAAGTTTTTGTGGGAATTTAATAATGACAATTTGGGTTATGCGATGGGCAGACCGATTGTCACCAAGCGACGTGACGGTACCTGGATCGTTGTACTTGCCTCAGGCTACAACAATAGTAATCCGGGCGACGGGCAAGGAAGATTGTATGTGCTCGACGCTTTCAGCGGCACCTTGCTCGATACCATCAGTACAGGTGTAGGCACTACCGACAATCCGAGCGGCCTCGCGCATCTGAATGCCTGGGTAGATAATGCGCTTGACAATACCGCGTCACGTTTTTATGGCGCGGATCTGATGGGTAATCTTTGGCGTTTTGATATTGATGATCTGCTCCCACCCCAGGGCAAAGAGGCGGTCAGGCTTGCACAATTCAAACGTCAAATGAAGCTCCAGCCTGTAACGACCCGAGTTGAGTTATCGCAAATTCGTTCCGGCAATATGACGGTGCCCGTTATTACGGTAGGCACTGGGCGACTGCTGCATATATCTGACCTGACTAATCAGGATATTCAATCGCTTTACACGATCAAAGACCCGCTGACCGAGGAGGGCTTCGGTGATGTACGCAATAGCGGATTGCTGGCGTCGCGCAGTATCGTGGCGGGCCAAGCGGGTGAGCGCAGCGTCGAGGGTAATCCGGTGGACTGGACCACGCAAGTGGGCTGGTATCTCGACTTTGATCAATCTGATTCGCCGGGTGAGCGAGTGACTATCGATCCGGATCAGCAGCTGGGTTTGATTCGCGTCGTGACGAATGTGCCGGATGATAAAGTTTGCCGTCCCGCTGCACAAAGCTGGATTTACACGCTGGACTACAAGAGCGGCCTGTATGTGCCGACGACACTTCGCACTGTTGCAGGAACGCGTGTCTTCAGTTCTACCCTGGCCGCAGGAGCACGAACCATCAAAGTAGGCGAGCGTGCGATGTCTCTGATCACTGATGATGCTGGCCGTATCAGCGTCATCAATACGTCTGCCTCTGGCAGCGCTACACCGACTGCTCGACGTGTCTCATGGCAAGAACTCGACGAACAGTAGAGCGCTTGGCGGCGCTTCTGCTAGCGGTGATTATTAGCGTGCTGGTATTCCGACCCTTGATGATTGGGGAAAAATATTTTGGTGGTTCTCGAGAAGTCGCGGGTGATCCTGCCACCATCGCATTGATTCTTACGACAAGTCGCAGCGACTCTCTGGCCACTAAAACGCTCAGCGCGCGGAACGAATCTGTCATCGATACAGCAGACAATCCCTTGCTTCCCGGTGAGTCTCATGAGCCGATTGCATTCCGCCCGGATGACGAGTCGGGTGCAAAGTACTTGCCGGCATCAATGCTCACGCAGCGTCCCATCGTTCTATTGGATATTCATCCTGAACTGCCAGAGTCCTTGCAGGGCGTTGAGCCGCAGTTCGTCAACTTGCTTTTGCTGATTAATGCCTATGGCGATGTGGATCAGGTGCGTTTGGAGACTATTCCCACATTGAGCGCGGCCATGGTCCAGGAACTCCGAAAGCATTTTCAGGTCATGCGTTTCATGCCCGGTCAATGGCAAGGTCAGGCAGTTCCCAGCGCTTTGCGTATTCGGGTACAGCTATATCCTTAAGTATCGATTTTTTCAAAGGGATATTGGAGTGACGACTGCTGAATCAGAGCTAGCAAAAAGTGTTACCCGTACCGAATGGGATAGCTTTGGTGCTATCGAGGTAGAAGCAGCCCATTGGTGGGGCGCTCAGACCCAACGCTCTCTGCATTACTTTTCCATTTCGAACGAGCGAATGCCCGAGGCGCTGATCATCGCGCTCGCGCAGGTCAAGCGTGCCTGCGCCATCGTTAATCGAGATCTTGGGAAGTTATCCGAACCCAAAGCCACTGCGATTGTGCAGGCGGCTGATGAAGTCATCGCAGGTCTTTGGTTCGCAGAATTTCCTTTGTCTGTCTGGCAAACCGGCAGTGGCACACAGACAAACATGAACCTGAATGAAGTGCTGGCTAATCGCGGCTCAGTATTGATGGGCAGTGGTACCAGCAAAGATCGTTTGTTGCATCCCAATGATGATGTCAACATGGGGCAGTCATCCAATGATGTGTTCCCGACCGCCATGCATATCGCGATTGCGGTCGCGATGGAGCAGCAATTACTACCTGCGTTATGTGAGTTGCGCAATACGCTTGAGCGCAGGTCGGATGAATTCAAGCACATCATCAAGACAGGACGGACACACTTACAGGATGCAACGCCGTTGACACTAGGGAAGGAATTTTCTGCTTATGTCGCGCAACTGAGCTTCGCGGAAACCTCCCTCATTGCGGCGATGCCCGCCGTGTTGTCACTGGCGATTGGTGGCACTGCGGTAGGTACAGGATTAAATACCCACGTAGAATTTGGCGAACGCGTTGCTGACGTTTTAGCGAATACTGTCGGAATGAAATTTTCAAGTGCTGATAACAAATTCGCTGCGCTAGCCTCACATGAAGCGCTTTATGCTTCACATGCAGCATTAAAAACGCTGGCCTGTGCATTACTGAAAATCGCCAACGATCTGCGCTGGCTAGCCTCAGGACCGCGCTGTGGTCTAGCTGAAATTCGATTACCTGAAAATGAACCCGGTAGCTCCATCATGCCCGGTAAAGTTAATCCCACCCAATCGGAAGCCTTGATGATGGCGTGCTATCAGGTCTTTGGTAATGATGTGGCGATCACTGCCTCCACAGGCTTGAGTAACTTTGAGCTACACGTCGGAAAGCCGCTGATTGCCCATGCCCACTTGCAGAGTCTGCGCTTGCTTACCGATAGCATGCGCAGCTTTGAGCTCCATGCAGTGCGTGGTCTCACAGTCAATAAAGATCATCTTGAACAACAGTTGAATGACTCGCTGATGCTAGTAACCGCACTGGTGCCCCACATCGGGTATGACAAAGCCGCCCGTATTGCCCATCATGCCTACACAGAAAACATCAGCTTGCGGGCAGCTGCGCAGATGCTGGAAGCTATTACCGAAGAGGATTTTCAGCGTTGGGTAAATCCGGTAGCGATGACGCTGCCGGATTCATGAAGCCACCAACGCCATTAAATTACTACCGGGGTTTACCACGTTGGAACAGATTCACGACCGCCAGCAAAACTACTGCACCCAGCAGAGACACGATGAGTGATCCCAAGCTGAAATCATTTTGATTAATCGTGCCTGTACCAAACAAGGGTGCCAGTAACCATCCGCCCAGCAACGCCCCGATAATCCCGACCACCACATTGAGCAGCAAACCCTGTTGCGCATTGGTTCGCATGATCATGCTGGCAATCCAACCGATAATGCCACCGATAACAACCCAGATGATGAAATTCATGTTGTCACTCCAAAAAAGACCTACATCGCCAACCGACCATGAATTAGGCGGACAGGTTGGCTAAAGGTTCATTCGGATATATGCAATAAGCATCAATCAAAGTTGAAGTTGTAGAACAGGGAAATGGTAGCCATGAGCAAGCGATTGCAGAATGCCATTGATTAATCTTTCCTGCGGCGTGCATTGCCAGTTACTAGATGTAAAGCAGCCGCCAAATGACTTTGGTGAAGAATGCCTTGCTTGCCGATCACACCGACTCGCTCAAGCTTTGCCAACACCCGCTCATTCGCCTCGCAAAAAATTACCTTCACGCCGCGCCTTCCAAGTTTGTGGGATACGTCGTGCAAAGCTTGTATGCCCGTCATGTCCATGAAAGGTACTCGGTGCAGTCGAATCACCAGCACCTTCGGATCTGTGTGCGTACTTGCCAGTGCATGTTCGAAGTTATCAACGGCCCCAAAAAACATTGGACCCGCAATATCAAATACCATCACATCATCGGGCAGGCGCGTGATGCCCTGCTGAGCAAGCTCGCGCGCCAGAGCCTGCGGATCAGCCTGCTGCGTTTCTACTGAATCCGACATCCTGCGCAAGAAATGCAATATCGCGAGGATGACACCAACATTCACCGCCACCACAAGATCAGCGAAAACCGTCAGTAAAAAGGTAATCACCAGAATCAGTCGGTCTGCCGTAGGTGCAGTTTTGAGGATATGCACGCAGCGCGGAAGCTCGCTCATGTTCCATGCAACGACAAACAAGATGGCTGCTAGTACCGCCAGCGGTATGCCAGAGGCGAAAGGTGCAAGAAACAGCAAGACCGCGACCAGCATGAGTACATGGGTGATACCCGCCAGAGGACTATTGCCGCCATTGCGTATATTGGTTGCCGTACGTGCGATTGCACCGGTCGCAGCAAATCCACCAAACAGCGGCACGATAATGTTCGCGATACCTTGACCGATCAGCTCCTGATTTGAATCATGGCGTGTGCCTGCCATGCCATCGGCAACTACTGCTGACAGCAGCGCCTCAATTGCGCCCAACATCGCAATTGTGAACGCCGGACCGATCAACAGGATGATTTGCGATAGCGTCATCGCGGGCAAAGCAAATGAGGGCAAACCTGTCGGTATCCCGCCAAAGGCACTGCCAATGGTGGCCACGCCCGGCAATGGATAGATTGCATGCAGTAGGGTGATCACCAACATAGCAATCAAAGGGCCGGGTACGCGCGCCAATAATTTCACCCGTGGCGCAAGCACGATCAGCAAAAGACCTGCGACAGAGAGCAGCAGTGTTGGGCCATGAATCTCTGGCAGCGATTGCAGTAAATGCCATAGCTTCTCGTGAAAATGCTCCCCCGAAGGTTTAGGCAAACCAAAAAAATCGGGCCACTGGCCGGTAAAAATTATGACGCCAATACCTGCTGTAAAGCCGACGATCACAGGCATGGGAATGAAGCGAATCACGGCACCCATGCGCGCCACGCCCATCAACAGCAGCATGACACCCGCCATCAGTGTCGCCACTTGCAGTCCGGCGATACCAAAACGTGCAGTGATACCCAGAAGGATGGCGATGAATGCACCCGTTGGCCCGGCAATCTGCACTCGGCTGCCGCCGAGCAGGGTAATCAATCCGCCACCGATGATCGCGGTGTAGATACCCTGCTCGGGCCGTGCACCGGAAGCAATGGCAAACGCCATTGCCAGCGGCAAGGCGACGATACCAACGATGAGACCTGCCACGATATTGGGCAGCCAATGAATCCGCGCAAACAATCCGGCACGTTTGGCCTCAAGCACAGCAATCATTGCCAGCCTCTGTCATGCACAACGGTGCGGTGCTGGTAGGGTGTTATGCGACTTGAAAATTGTTCAGTATCCCGGAAGATAAACCTTATTTTTTTCTAGCTTGTACGTCCAGGGTAAACCAGCATTCTTCCAACCGTTGAGTACGCGCTGCCCGGCTTGCGGACCCTCGGCGACGGCATCACCTTCGAAACCGTCAATGACCGAGTAAACCTTGCTGTAGCCCTGCTCAGTGAGAAAATTTGCTGCACGCGTTGTGCGGTCCCCTGAGCGACAGATCAGAATCAATACGTCGGTCTTGCTGAGCTGACGCGAGGCCAGACGACGAGCCAGTTCGGGCTCGAAGTCAGCATTGGCTTCCATCTTGAAACGGCCACTCTTGTCGTCCCAGCCGGCATTCGTCGGATGTTCGAACGCAGGAATATGGGCATCAGCGACTGAAGGCATACCAAGATAAGAGATTTCGGCACGAGTGCGCACGTCAATGAACAAGGCTTTGTCCCCCAGTCTTTGCTTAAGCTCATACGCTTCGCGCGCATCGAGATAAAGACCCGCTTTGGTTTGTTTTTGTGCTGGGACACGCGCTGGATCAACCGCTTGCGCGCTGGGTGTTACTACCCAAAATACTAACGCCAGCAAGAGAGCGATGATGGGAATGGGCCTACTCAGGCAGGACAGCATCTTTCACCTCGCAGAAACCGAACGAAAAAATTGATGAACAATTCTGTTGCATCATGCATTCATCAGGCGCTGGCGGCGTTGGGTGAGTCATTGCCAACGCCGCCCCGCAGTCTGTGCGATGACTACTTAAGCGTTTCGGTCAGCCGAAGCTGGCGGGGTCGTACCAATGGTTGCCTCGAATGCCCGCAAGCGCTTGTATACCGAGATCAGCTCGACGATGGTGCTCCAGCTTCTGACCAAAAACTGGAAAGACATTTCTACTCGTCCAAAAGCTCGAACAATCTGCTGCATCACGCCGAGTGTAATCGTTCCCGCCACCACGGTTGGAGCGAGCGCGATATAAGGCACCAATACGCCAAACTGCAGATAGGTAAATTTCGCCACATCAAAATACATGTAGTGAAAAAATAAGCGGAAGTAGTTGGTGCGCACATGCGAAAACAAATCTTTTACAATGGGTTCGGTACCCCGTGCAGGATCATCTTCAGCATGCACCAGCTCTTTTCGATAAGCCGCTTCCACACGCTGGTTGTTGTACTCCAGTCCTGGCAGCTTGATACCAACCATAGCGAGAACGACGGTACCAAACAGTGCGAACAGTACTGCTACATAGACCAGTGCATGATCCACAGCACCCAGTATGGGTACTTCAGAAACTTTCTTCGATAGCGTCCAAAGAATCGGCAGAAAGGCTACCAAAGTCATTAGCGAGTCCATCATGTTCGAACCCAGTGTTTCCATTATGGTGGCAAACCGCTTGGTATCTTCCTGAACGCGCTGACTGGCACCTTCAATATCTCGCAAGGAGGACCAGTGCGACATATAAAAATCATTCATGGCATGGCGCCAGCGGAAGACCCAGTGCTTCGTAAAAAACGCCAGAAAAACGGCCAACAGAACATAAGTACCTGCCAGTTCGCCAAAGGTCAGCAAAAAGCCAAAGAATTCTTCGATCGTTACTTCGCCGGGTTTGCCTAATGCTTTCTGTACGAGGTCATAAAACCCGCCAAACCAGTCGTTGATTTTTACGTCGATCTGCACCTGATACCAGGTACCCAGAAAAATAAATGCAGCACCGGGCCACGCCCACATTGCCCAACGGCGGCTAAGAAAAAATGATCTGAACATACTAAGTCTCGGAAAAAATTATTTTAATTTGAAGTCTTCGCAGGGATCGCTGCGCTGCGCCTTATCAGTCAGCCAGATAAAATCATAGCGGCCAGCCAGAGACTTTATCAGTTCCGCGCGGTCGGTGCCGCTTTCATAAAAACCAACGCTGGTGATTTTCAGTGAGGGATCGAGCGCGAACAATACTTGAGGCACACCATAATCTCGCCGCACATGGCCATTACCTGCCACCAGTACTGCTGGGCGGTGGGCGAGCAACTCCGTGGCCATTGAGATATCCGTCGCGCGTTGCACCAGCTTCATGGGGGCGAGATATTTTTCCGGCAGCTTGCCACAATGACCATCAATCAAATCCT
>CANKWG010000018.1 GCA_947487325.1 Oxalobacteraceae bacterium
ATGCTGATTTACTTTGATTAGACGATACAGGCTTGCTGTCGTCAGCATCAAGCTCCAGGGAATCCTGCTCGCGCGTGGAGGATATTTTTGCTGGCTTGTTGCTGCCTGCGGCGGCCTCGGAACGATTGGACTTTTTGGGCTCAGTGATTTTTTCGGACTCTGCAGGAGCATCTGGCTGGAAGGTGGCGATACCGGCAAGTTTGAGCTGAGTGGTGCGTTGCCGGGTCTTCTTGGGCACGACAGGCGCTTTCGCCAGCGCCTGCTGCACTGATTCAAGCGCAAGCTTTGCGGCGGCCTGCTCGCCAGCGCGGCGACTACCGCCCGTACCGAAGACATGAATATCGAGCTTGGGTACCAGACATTCGATTTCGAATTCCTGATTGTGTGCCGCGCCATGCGTGGCGACGACATTGTATTGCGGCAGCTGAATTTTTTTACCCTGCAAAAATTCCTGCAACAGCGTTTTTGCATCCTTGCCGAGCGTTTTTGGATCGACGGTTTCAAGCACTGGCGCATACAACGCGCCTATGACCCGACTGGCTGCATCAAAACCAGCATCAAGAAAAATCGCACCGAACAAGGCTTCCAGCGTATCTGCCAAAATGGACGGACGACGAAACCCACCTGATTTGAGCTCGCCCTCGCCTAACCTCAAGCATTGAGATAACTCAAGCCGCTGCGCAATTTCATAGAGTGATTGCTGTTTGACGAGATTGGCACGCAAGCGCGACAGATCACCTTCATCGATCTTGTCGAAGCGATCAAAAAGTAAGGATGCGACAACGCAATTGAGGATGGAGTCTCCGAGGAATTCCAGGCGTTCGTTATGCAGGCTGCTGTGGCTGCGATGCGTGAGCGCCTGCTGCAGCAAGGCAGCATTGCTGAACGTGTGACCTAGACGGCTTTGCAGAGTGGCGATATCCATCGGCATGGTTGGCGATTAGTTCGAGGCTTTCTCCGGGACAGCGTGGGCGCTACCTCCCCGATAATCGATCAGCAAATGCGCTGGACCAAAAAGCGGAATCCTCTTTTCGTACGAAAAACTGATTTCCATTGCTTTACCCGTTCCGGTGATCTTCAAGTCCTTGCCTTCGATCGAATCGATATAGCCTGCGGCTGCCAGCTTATCGAATGTATTTCTCAGTTCATCCGGCGACTGGGCAGCCAGGGATGCCGCAGCTACCGCTTTATCGATAGCCCAGTATTCCACCACGCTCGGCCCAGCACGCACGAGCAACACACCAATCGTACCGAACACCGTCAGGGTACAGAGAAACCCGATCAGTGAAAATCCGCCTTGCTGCTTGTCTGACCGCGGCATACGCGCTTGGATCCGGCCCTTCATGGTCATTGAAAGCTGCCAATCCGTTTGATATCACCAAGGTTCATCCAGACAAAAAATGCCTTTCCGACAATATTTTTGTCCGGTACGAAGCCCCAGTAGCGAGAATCCAGACTGTTGTCCCGATTATCACCCATCACGAAGTAATGTCCAGCCGGAACCGTACACTCGAAACCTTCGAGGTTGTAGCTGCAGAGCTCATGCTTTGGGAAAGCATCTGGGCTGGGAACATAGGCAGGAATCCGATTGTCATTGAGTATTCCGTGTGGCACCCCGGTCAGGTTTTCACGGAAATGACTGTAATAGGCCAAGCGGTCTTCATCCAGATAGTCGGGCAAGGTTTCGTAGGCGACCTCTTGTCCATTCACCGTTAAGCGCTTGTTTTTATAGATAATTTTGTCATCCGGCACGCCGACCACCCGCTTGATGTAGTCGAGGGAAATGTCCTTGGGGAATTTGAACACCATCACATCACCGCGCGACGGCGTATTGAAATCAATAATCTTTTTGTTAATAACTGGTAAACGAATGCCATAGGTGAACTTGTTTACCAGAATCAGATCGCCGATGACCAGGGTCGGCACCATAGAGCTGGATGGAATCTTGAAGGGCTCAAACAAAAATGAGCGAAACAGGAACACCGCCGCGATCACCGGGAAGAAACTTCCGGTGTAGGCAACCCAGCCCGGCTGACGTTCCAGTTGAGCCACCAACTCGGCACGCGCTGCGGTGTCAGGCTTGACACCTGTCTCGGCCAGTCGCGCTTGGCGAGCGTCGAATTCAGCCAATGCCGCTTGCGCTGCCTTCTGGCGGGCGGGCGCAAGGCGGAAGCGATCCAGCGCCCAGATCACACCGGTCAGGATGGTCAGCAGGAAGAGAATCAGTGCAAAGTTGCCCAGTATCGATTGCAGTGTCATTTATTTTTCATCCACCTGAAGGATTGCAAGGAAAGCTTCTTGCGGTATCTCTACCGAGCCGACCTGCTTCATCCGCTTTTTGCCGGCTTTCTGTTTTTCCAGTAGCTTTCGCTTGCGCGAAATGTCACCGCCGTAGCACTTGGCAAGCACATTTTTTCTCAGCGCTTTGACGTTTTCTCGCGAAATGATGTTGGATCCGATGGCCGCCTGAATCGCCACATCAAACATTTGGCGTGGAATCAGTTCACGCATTTTCGCTGCCACTGCCCTGCCTCGATACTGACTGTTGGAACGATGCACGATGATGGCCAGCGCATCGACCTTTTCGGCGTTGATCAGCATGTCGACTTTAACGACATCGGAAGATCGGTACTCCTTGAATTCATAATCCATCGATGCATAACCACGCGAAATCGATTTCAGTCGATCAAAGAAATCAAGCACGACCTCAGCCATCGGAATCTCATAGGTGAGCTGCACTTGCTTGCCGTGGTAAGTCATGTTGATCTGAATGCCACGTTTTTGCGTGCACAGCGTAATCACTGCACCCACGTATTCTTGGGGCATGTAGAGATTGACCGTGACGATAGGCTCGCGTACTTCTTCGATCTTCGACGGATCCGGCATCTTTGATGGGTTGTCCACCATGATGGTGGAACCATCACGCATGACAACCTCATAAATCACCGTCGGCGCAGTGGTGATCAGATCCATATTGAATTCGCGCTCGAGACGTTCCTGCACGATCTCCATGTGCAGCAAACCCAAAAATCCGCAGCGAAAACCAAAGCCCAAGGCCTGCGATACCTCAGGCTCGTACATCAATGCAGCGTCGTTGAGTTTGAGTTTTTCGAGCGAGTCACGCAGAGCATCGTACTGATTCGACTCTACTGGAAACAAACCAGCAAACACTTGCGGCTGAATCTCTTTAAAACCAGGCAGCGGCTCAGTTGCGGGCCGCGACACCAGCGTAATCGTGTCACCCACCTTGGCTGATTTGAGTTCTTTGATACCAGCAATGATGAAACCCACCTGACCTGCTGACAGACTGTCACGCGATAGGGACTTTGGTGTGAACACGCCCACGCTCTCCACCAGATGCTGCGCACCCGTGGCCATGAGCAGTATTTTTTCTTTCGGACGCAAAGTGCCATTGATCACACGCACCAGCATGACCACACCCACATAATTGTCGAACCAAGAATCAACGATCAGCGCTTGCAAAGGCGCATCGGGGTCGCCCTTGGGCGGCGGCACGCGCTTGATCAACGATTCCAATACATCCTGAACACCCAGACCGGTTTTTGCAGAGCAGTGCACCGCATCGCTGGCTTCAATGCCAATGACTTCTTCAATCTCTGAAATTGCGTTATCAGGATCTGCCGAGGGCAAATCAATTTTGTTCAGTACCGGTACGACTTCCACACCGAGATCCAGCGCGGTGTAGCAGTTCGCTACGGTTTGTGCCTCAACGCCTTGAGAAGCATCAACCACTAACAACGCGCCTTCGCACGCAGAGAGTGAACGACTGACTTCGTAACTGAAGTCCACATGCCCAGGGGTATCGATCAGGTTGAGGTTGTATACCTGACCGTCCAGCGCCTTGTAGGTCAGGGCCGCCGTTTGCGCCTTGATCGTGATGCCACGCTCGCGCTCGAGATCCATGGAGTCGAGCACTTGGGCTTCCATCTCGCGATCAGACAAACCACCGCAGAGTTGGATGATCCGGTCAGCGAGCGTAGATTTGCCGTGATCGATATGGGCAATAATTGAAAAATTTCTAATGTTTTGCATGCTTGCCGCAGGTACAAAAAAAGCGCTCTGAACGGGGCGGATTCCCCAGTGAGCGCTTTGTTTTGAAAGCTTTCCAGACCGCGCATTTTACCGGATTTGCGCCCTGTCAGCCTGTCTTAACTAGCTTGAGCGGCTACGAAAGCCCGGACGTTGTTTTCATTCAGGAAATAATTACACAATTGCCGCGGCGAATGGCCCTCCTCCACCCCCATGAGGACCGGTACCAACTCGTCATAACGCTCGACCAACTCGGCATGCAGGTCGACGTCGATGACCTCGATGGGCAGCGCATCACCGCATAAGGCACGCAGCGCCGTGACCATATCGTCGCAAAGATGGCAGTAGCTGCGGGAATAAAGAATAAAACGCTTGTGAGTCATTAACCGCAGACCGGAATTGAATAAAAAAAGGCCACGATCTTCATCGTGGCCCCGATAGCTGCAACATCAAGGCTGGGGTGTGGGTCGCAACGGTACAAACTGCGATGACTCGCCCCGACGAACGAGCAATAAGGCATTTTTCTTTGGATCCAGCTTGGCAACCAGTGCATTGAACTGGCGGGCATCCTTGATGTCGGTGTTGTTAAGACGAACGATGACATCACCGGGTTGCAATCCGGCACGACCCGCCACGCCATCGGCGAGTTCGACAACAACGCCGCTATCCATGCGCATTTCGCGTTTTTGTGCTTCGGTCAGGTCAGCCACTGCAAGACCGAGCGAATTAACCGCCTGCTCCTGCTTGGGCTTTTTCTCTTCCTTCTTCGCGGTCTGGTCTGCCTCCATTTCAGCGACAGTCACTGGCAGATCCCGTTTGGTGCCCTTGCGAAGTACGGTCACTGTGGAGTTGGCACCGGGTTTGGTATTGCCGACCAGTCGTGGCAAATCGCCTGACTTATCGATAGTGGCACCGTTGAAGTGGGTGATGATGTCACCGGCTTCCACACCCGCCTTTTCAGCGGGACTACCCGGCTCGACACGGGCGACGAGTGCGCCCTGCGCACGCGGCAAGCCGAGCGATTCAGCCACTTCCTTGGTAACTTCACCAATCTGCACACCGATACGACCACGAACGACGCGCCCTAATGATTTGAGCTGCTGCGAAACGCGCATGGCTTCATCGATAGGCACAGCGAAGGAAATACCCATGTAACCACCGGAGCGGCTGTAAATCTGTGAGTTGATACCGATGACTTCGCCGCGCATGTTGATGAGCGGACCACCGGAGTTACCGGGGTTGACGGCAACGTCCGTTTGAATCAGCGGCAGGTAGTCACCCGTATCACGGGAATTCGCCGAAATAATGCCTGCGGTGACCGTGTTTTCCAGGCCAAACGGCGAACCGATGGCAATCACCCACTCGCCTACGCGCAGCTTGCTGGAGTCACCCATAGTCAGTCGAGGCAAGTTACTGCCTTCGATCTTGACCAAGGCCACATCCGTGCGGCGATCTGAGCCGATGATCTTGGCCTTAAACTCGCGTTTGTCTGTGAGCGTCACGAAAACCTCATCAGCGCCTTCGACGACATGGGCGTTGGTCAGCACGAAGCCATCAGCGGAAATAATGAAACCAGATCCAACACCCCGTGGGACCTGCTGCTCTTCCTGCTGTGGCGAAGGACGGCGACCACGAGGCGCAGGGCCCTGCCGTGGCGGCACGGGCTGACCGAAGAAGCGACGGAAAAATTCCTGCATCTCCTCTTCCTCGGGAGTGCCTTGGACGCCGGGCTGCATGGATTTGGATTTTTCAGTGGTGCGGATGTTCACAACCGCAGGTCCAACTTTATCGACCAGATCCGTAAAGTCAGGCAATACAGCGGCTGCGGCAATGCCTGGCGCCAGCAAGCCAAGACTAGCTGGCACAAACAAAGCGGCGGCCGCGGCAAAAATGGCGGCTGAAAAACTGCGATTTACCTTGATCATGATTTTCATGGGAACTTAGTTAGGGCCGGAGGCGGAAAATTCAAGCGATTCGGCAACTTGCCGGATGGTCACCAATGGAACTTCGCCGACAATGGTAAGCCAAAATTTACCGTGCCGCTTGCCCAGCATATTTAGCGAGCCTTGCTGTACCGGTAGGCTCTCGTGCCGTGGCGACCAGGCTTCGATAAACACGGAAATGCCGGCCAAACCATCGGAAAACACCAGCTGAACGACTTCGCGGGGCTCACCGGCGTTTTCCGGGCGTCCCATTACGCGCTTGACCGCTCGGACGGACTTGAAGCCTCCGGGCAACCAGCCCACTTTCCAGCCGGACGGCTCCTTTTCGGCGGCCGATGAATTTTCAGTCCGCCAACCACGGGTATTGGCATGACTGGTTTTGACTTGCGAAGGCCGAACCTTGCCAATGGAAAGTTGAGTAAATGCAATCTGCTCGATAATCTCGCCCTTCTCACTCAGGGTCTGCGCGCGCAAAAGCAAACCTGATTCGCGATCGGACCAAAAACGATAGCCGTAACGCAACCCATCGCGTGGCTCGAGGGCGAAACCCAGTACATCGCGCCCCGCCACGCGATCCATGCCAAGCTGACGCGCTGTGTAGTACCTGAGAATTTCGCGCGGGTTGGTAAAACTGATGTCGGGAAAGCTGCGCTCACTACCGCGATACTCAACGACGATGCGTCGCTCCGCAGGAAAATAGTGAATGATTTCTTCACCATTACGAACGTATTCCTGCGACTGACCATCAAGGACTTCCAGCTTTTCGATGACGGATTTCGTGGTGCGCATACGAGTAATGCGCGAAGTTCTTACCTGTGAGCCCTGCTGATAAACGAAGGTCCCGGAATACTCCAGCTTCTGGACCGCGCTCTGCGAATGGTAGAGCCGATCCAGCGGATCTGAGATCGGCGACTCGGCTGCCTTCGCGCTGAAAGCCAAGGAAGCAACACACGCAAATAACAGCAGCGCATTGCGCAGCGTAGCTAGTCCACGCATGGCGTCAGTGATCAGAGTCAGTTTTCAGATTGACCGGTCGGGCCAGCTGCGCCGCACCGTATAACGAAGGATACGAGCCATGGTGAATGCGGATGTAATCATTCAAAGCATAGGTATCGTCAACAGATGCGGGGAAATCCGTTTTCGCAATAACCGAGCCGTGCGAGACAGACTCCGCTGCAGTGATGACTGTGCTGTCGGTAACATCACTGCGCATGAATTGTGGTGCGATGACAAATCCGGTCAATGCAGCAGCCATGGCCGCCGCCGCAACGGGCCATGCGGGACGCAAGCGATCGATCAGACGTGGCTTGGGTGCCAGCAGTGGCGGCTCAGCTGCCAAGCGCGCTGCGAGACTTTCGGTAAATCGAGCGCTCACGGGTGCAGCCATCGACTCCGAGCGAAGCACATCACCGATCTGGTGATAAATGTCCCAGTCCGATGCGTGCTCTGCGGCGCGAAGCGCAGCCATCACCACCGGTACCTCGTCCTTGGGCAGTTCGCCATCGGCGAATGCCGATATCTGTTGCTTGCTTAATTCACCCCTGCCCATGATGCTCCCTGCCTTAGTAATCCAGTTATTCAATGCTGCTTCTTGATGACTCACCAACGCTTGTCAAGGGCAGTGTCCAACAATGGCCTGAGTTTATCGGCAATTGATTCCCGCGCACGGAAAATACGACTGCGTACCGTGCCTATCGGACAACCCATGACAACAGCGATCTCATCGTAGCTCAGACCTTCGATTTCTCTCAAGGTAATGGCTATTCTGAGTTCTTCGGGCAACGCTTCCATCGCAATGTTGACCGTTTCAGCAATTTGTTTGGTCGCCAGCATGGATTCGGGAGTGTTGATATCTCTTAGATGCTCTCCGTCATCAAAAGTTTCCGCCTCTTCAGCATCCGCCTCGGTTGACGTAGGTGCACGCCTACCTTGGGTGACTAGATAATTTTTAGCAGTATTGATCCCGATCCGATAAAGCCAGGTATAGAAAGCCGAATCGCCCCGAAACTGCGGAAGGGCACGATAGGCTTTGATGAATGCTTCCTGGACAACATCCTCGGCTTCTGCCTGATCGCGCACAAGTCGAGAGACAAGACGCATGAGCTTCCGTTGATACTTGGAGACCAGAAGCTCAAACGCCTTTTTGTCGCCACGCTGGACGCGATCAACCAGAAGCTGATCAATGTCGCGTTCTGTTATCAATGCCTAATTCCTCTTGCCGATGCCAGCGATGCCACGCTATGGAATTTGGAAAACTCCACGCATACAACAACATTGTCTGGCGCGCATCGCTCAGCACTGATGAGATACGGCTCAATACCGTAGATAGTCCAAACGTCACAGACTATGTCTATCCCCGCAGACGCTTTTTCCTCTTCATGCGAAACGCAGCGTCTAGACTACCTGAGCGCTGACTGAGCGAAATCAAAAAAGTTCAATCGAACCGAGATTCGCTAAAGGAGGATGCGGATGCGGGGCGCGCATTCTGCGCCGCTATCCATTGACATGCAACGCATACTGAACGGAAAGCGGCAGGCGTCATGCTGTCGCGCAGTATGGGCAAGACAATGATTTTTCCTGAAGCTTTACGAAGACGAAGTATTAGCATGCACGACCACAGCGTCGAATCCCTGAGCAATTGAACAACCTCGCCTTCTTCACTACTCACGACGTTGTGACTTCTGTCGCGCATGAAGGCGTTAGCGCTAGTGTGGGTCAATCGGATCTGCCCGGTTGCAGTTATATCAATGCGAAGGGGTTTTACATGTGTGCGACAGGACAAGACCAGCAAACAACCGGCAAAAGCACAAACAAGCATGGCCAGCCAGTAGACAGAATCCAGCGTCTGTACGCGTACCATCATGGCGAACTGCCATGCGGTGAGCCATAAGACGCAAGACATCGCGAGTTTGAGCGCACACAGAATGCGTGAAGACCTCACCTCGGCCGAGGTGGCAATCGACATCACAAATCAACTTGGAGAAAGGAGCGCATCGCCGTCATCAGCAATGAGGCGATGCGCGATGAATCAGGCTTTGGCGAAGATCAGACTGCCATTGGTACCGCCAAAGCCGAATGAGTTTTTCAAAGCGACATTGATCGGCATTTCGCGCGCTGCGTTAGCGCAGTAATCGAGATCGCAAGCAGGATCTTGATTAAAGATATTGATCGTTGGAGGAGAAATTTGGTTATGCACCGCCAATACGGTGAACACAGACTCCAAACCACCAGCACCACCGAGCAAATGCCCGGTCATGGATTTAGTGGAATTGACGACGACCTTGGATGCTGCATCACCCAGTGCGCGTTTGATCGCGACGGTCTCCGCAACATCCCCGAGCGGTGTTGAAGTGCCGTGCGCATTCACGTAGTTGATTTGGTCGGCATTGACACCGGCGTTACGCATGGCAGAAATCATGCAGCGACGAGCACCATCGCCATCTTCCAGCGGCGCGGTCATGTGATGCGCATCGGCACTCATACCAAAACCGAGCAACTCGGCATAAATTTTTGCACCGCGAGCTTTTGCGTGTTCATACTCTTCAAGCACCATCACGCCAGCACCTTCGCCGAGTACGAAGCCGTCACGTTCGGTATCCCAGGGGCGCGATGCGGTTGCGGGGTCGTCATTGCGGGAAGATAGCGCTCGCGCAGCAGCAAAGCCACCCAACCCGAGCGGCGATACCGTGGATTCGGCACCCCCGGCAATCATCACGTCGGCATCACCGTATTCAATGAGACGCCCTGCTTCGCCTATGCAATGCAACCCCGTCGTGCAGGCAGTAACGATCGCCAGATTCGGGCCTTTGAGACCGTATTTGATCGACAGATGCCCAGAGATCATGTTGATGATCGAGGCAGGAACGAAGAAAGGACTGATGCGGCGCGGACCACGGCTGGTCAGCTCAGCGTGGGTTTGCTCAATCATCGGCAAGCCGCCAATACCGGAACCGACGAGAACACCGATGCGCTCTGCATTGGTCTCTGTTACTTCGAGGCCGCTATCCTGCATTGCCTGCATGCCGGCGGCCATGCCGTAATGAATGAAGGTATCCATGTGACGGGCTTCTTTACCGGGGATGTAATCCTCGATATTGAATCCCTTGACCTCACCCGCAAAATGCGTGGAGAAGGCGGAGGCATCAAACTTAGTGATGGTCGCGATGCCGGACTTTCCGGCGAGAAGCGCGTCCCATGAGGCAGCAACCGTGTTACCAACAGGTGAGATACAACCCAGACCTGTGACAACAACCCGGCGACGATTCGGACGAGTCAAACAATACTCCTGAAAACAATCAGAAACAGGTCAATCAGGCTTTTACGTTGGCCTTCGCGTAATCAATCGCCTGCTGAACAGTCGTGATCTTCTCGGCTTGCTCATCAGGGATTTCCATCTCGAACTCATCTTCGAGCGCCATCACGAGTTCTACGGTATCGAGCGAGTCTGCGCCGAGATCGTCAACGAACGAAGATTCATTTTTGATGTCGGCTTCTGCAACACCAAGTTGCTCAGCAACTATTTTTTTAACACGTGCATCGATGTCAGACATCTTGGTCCTCCAGAGGGTGGGTTACACAAAGTGCGCGCATTTTATCAGGTTTGCGCGTCACAAATTAAGTTTTAGATTCTGGTTTTACTAACACTATTCGTCATTAAAAATGAGGCTACGCCCCGTTTTAGCCGCCACTCATGTACATACCGCCGTTTACATGCAGGGTAGTGCCCGTAATATAGGCGGCCTCATTTGATGCAAGAAAAGCCACAGCAGCAGCAATATCCTCAGGCAAACCGAAGCGACCGGCCGGTATTTGCTGGAGCAGAGCCGCTACTTGCTGCTCAGTTAACGTTCGTGTCATATCCGTATCAATGAAGCCCGGCGCCACGCAATTGACGGTGATATTGCGGCTACCCACTTCGCGCGCCAGAGCGCGGCTCATGCCAGCGACGCCGGCTTTTGCGGCAGCATAATTCATTTGACCTGGGTTACCGGCCGAACCGACGACGGAGGTGATGTTAATGATGCGACCGTGCTTGGCTTTCATCATGCCACGCAAGACGGCGCGCGATAGACGCCCGACGGCTGTCAGGTTCGTTGAAATCACGGTATCCCACTCGGCATCTTTCATGCGCATGGCGAGTTGGTCCTGCGTGACCCCCGCATTATTGACCAGTATGCTGATGCCACCCTGATCCTTGCCCAAGGTATCAACAAGTTGCATTGCGGCTTCGGCGTCATTGACGTCAAGAACCACCCCATGACCCGCTTCGGGTCGAATGGCTTTCAGATAATCCGAAATAGCGGCCGCACCCGAAGCCGAGGTTGCGGTACCCACCACGGTCGCACCGCGTTGAGCGAGCTCCATCGCAATAGCGCGACCAATACCGCGCGATGCGCCAGTCACCAGCGCCACTTGTTTCTCGAGTGATGGTTGGGTCATCGTCATTTAGTCGCCTCCAGAAGTGCATCCATGGATGCCTGATCGACGATGGCATCCGCTGTCAATGTGCCATCGATACGTTTTACAAGGCCGGTCAGTACTTTGCCAGGCCCACATTCGATCAATTGCGTAATACCCAGCCCAGCCATTTTTTGCACGCTTTCCACCCAACGTACGGGGCTGGCTGCCTGACGCACCAGTGCATCCCGAATGGACGAGGGATCGTCAACGACGGCGACATCGACGTTATTAATCAGTCGAATTTGCGGCGCTGAAAACTCAACACTTGCCAGATAATCGCGCAGACGATCCGATGCCGGTTTGAGCAGCGACGAATGAAAGGGTGCAGAAACGGGCAAAGACAAAGCACGCTTGGCACCTTTGGCTTTGGCCGCTTCACAAGCACGTTCAACTGCGGCCTTGTGTCCGGCGATAACGACCTGGGCTGGCGCGTTGAAATTGACAGGCTCGACAACCTCGCCTTGGGCGGCTTCGGCGCAGGCGGCTCGCACGTCGTCGTCAGACAAACCGAGAATCGCTGCCATTCCGCCCTGACCGACCGGGACAGCTTCCTGCATCGCCTGTGCCCGGAACCGAACCATGGGCACCGCGTCCTTGAATTGAATAACACCGGCTGCCACCAGCGCGGAATACTCGCCAAGACTATGGCCAGCCACCAGTTGTGGCAGCTTGCCGCCCGCTGCCAGCCAGGCACGGTAAAAAGCGACCGCACAAGCGAGCATGACCGGTTGCGTATTGGTGGTGAGGTCTAGCGCTTCTTTAGGACCTTCAGCGATCAGTTTTGCCAGATCAAACTGCAGCGCGTCAGACGCTTCGGCAATGGTGTCTCGCACGGCTGCGTTGTCGGCAAAACCGTTCAGCATGCCGATGGCTTGTGAGCCCTGGCCGGGAAATACGAAAGCAAATGAAGTCATGATAGAAAAATGTCAGATACGTGCCAAAACGGCGCCCCAGGTAAAGCCGCCACCGACGGCCTCGAGCATGATGTGCTGTCCGGCCTTGATGCGGCCATCGCGCATGGCCACATCCAGTGCCAGCGGAATTGATGCAGCAGAGGTATTGCCATGCTGGTCTACCGTGACTACCATTTTTTCCATTGGCAATCCAAGCTTTTTGGCTGTGCCCTGCATGATGCGAATATTGGCTTGGTGCGGAATCAGCCAGTCAATCTGCGAGGCTTCCATGCCAGCGATCTGCAGTACTTCGTTGGCTACTTTCTCTAGTACAGATACCGCCAGTTTGAATACTGCCTGACCATCCATGTAAAGAAAGGCACTACCAGCAATCGCACCACCCTGAACAGCGCCGGGCACACATAAAATATCCGCGTGACGACCATCAGCATGCAGACGCGTGGCCAGTACACCCGGCTCATCCGAAGCCGCGAGCACAACCGCACCAGCACCATCACCAAACAAGACGCAGGTGGTTCGATCATTGAAATCAAGAATGCGAGAGAACACTTCAGACCCGATCACCAGCACGCGCTTATGCATGCCGCAGCGGATGAAATTGTCAGCTACCGACATCGCGTAAACAAATCCGCTGCACACTGCTTGCACATCGAGTGCAGCGCAATCATTGGTGATGCCAAGCTTGCGCTGAACGACGCACGCTGTACTGGGAAAACCACCAAGAAAATCGGGAGTAGAAGTTGCAACGATAATGAGATCGATATCATCCGGCTTGAGTCCGGCCATATCGATAGCGTGACGCGCGGCGGTCGCACCCAGATCACTGGAGAGCACACCATCGTCAGCGAAGTGCCGCGCGGAGATGCCGCTGCGAGAGACAATCCATTCATCCGACGTATCAAGACCTCTGGCCGCCAAAAGCGTTGTCATGTCGTGATTGCTCACGCGCCTTGGGGGCAAACAGCTGCCTGTACCTACAATGCGAGTGTATTTACTCATGCCGTTTTCTGTTGATTGATCTCTAGAGAGCTGTCTGGCTGAGGCATCAGCTCGGCAATCGAGGTTTCGATACGCGACAGCACATCATGTCGGGCCGCCTCATAAGCACGTCGTATCGCCCATTCGAAGCCATACGCACTTTCGCCGCCATGACTTTTGAATACCAGGCCACGCAAGCCCAGCAAACTTGCACCATTGTAGCGGGAGGGGTTGAGACGTTGTGAGATTCGTTTAAGTGCCCGCTGTGCAATGAGTGCACCCAGCATGTTGATCCAGCCCTTGCGCAACTCGCTGACCATCACACCTTTGATCAAGCGCCCCAGACCCTCGGCGGCTTTCAGTGTGACATTGCCTACGAATCCATCGCAGACGACGATATCAGTGGTGCCTTCGAAAATGTCATTACCTTCAACATTGCCGTAAAAATTAAGTAGCCCTTTTTCGTGATCAGCACGCAGCAACTCCGCCGTTTGCTTGACCAGTTCATTGCCTTTGATATCTTCTGCGCCGACATTGAGAAGACCGACGGTGGGCCTTGCGTGACCTTCGACAGCGGAAACCAGTGCAGAACCCATCAGCGCAAACTGATGCAGATGCAACGGCTCGCAGTCAACGTTAGCGCCCAGATCGAGGACGTACGTGGGGCCGTCTTTCTGGTTGGGCAGTATCGTGCAGATAGCGGGGCGGTCGACGCCGGGGAGGGTTTTCAATACATAGCGAGAGACCGCCATCAACGCACCGGTGTTACCAGCGGATACGCAGGCTTGTGCTGCACCGTCTTTCACCATGGTGACGGCAACTCGCATCGAGGAATCTTTTTTTCGGCGCAATGCGACTTCAAGCGAGTCGTCCATTTCCACGACTTCCTCGGCGTGCACTACTGACAGTCTTGGATGGTTGGCAGCGCCTAGCTTCTCGAGCTCGGCGCGCACCAGACTCTCACGGCCTACAAGAACCATTTCAACGTCGGGAACGCTGTTGGCAAATGCGAGTGCCGCAGGAACAGTGACCTTCGGGCCGTGGTCGCCGCCCATGCAGTCAATGGAAATTTTGATTGTCATGATCCGGAGTAGTATTTTCTGACCGGATTCGGGTGCGAGTCACTCATTCGAGGACCTGACCATGTCGATAGGCTTGCACATGAAAAAACTGCGCGAGGCAAATTCAGAGCGTGTATCAATGTGCTTCTGGTCGCGTCGCGCTGGTTTTTATGGTTACCGCGTAGACAAATTACTCGTCGTTCTTGGTCTTCAAGACCTTGCGACCGCGATAAAACCCATTCGGACTGATATGGTGACGCAGATGCGTCTCGCCCGTGGTCGACTCGACGGCCAGCGGTGGCGATGTCAAAAAGTCATGCGAACGATGCATGCCGCGCTTAGACGGGGTTTTTTTGTTCTGTTGGACAGCCATGGCTTACTCCTGATTCGATAAGTTCAAAATTTTAACATAGGGTAAGTCGGTTACTGCCATATAGCCAAACCGACAATACTGCAACTATTTGAGTTTTTTCAGTACTGCAAAGGGCGATTCCGCCTTTTCCGCGCCAGATGTGGGCACATCGCCCGGACATTTCGGATGTCGCGGCGACAAAGGCAAGGCCAGTAATGCCTCATCCTCGACCAGCACCATCAGATCCTGAGATGTCGATCCGACAATAACATCCAGACTATCATCATCAAGACGCACTTCAATATCGTCAGCGTCCGCCTCATCTTTTGCCAGCAACAGCGTCGATGTGGATACCATCTGGTGCGCCATGGGAGACAAACAACGCTGACATACCAACTGAATCTGTCCACTGACGTTCAGCAGTAGTTGCGGAACACCCGCGGCGTGCCTACCTCCGGCAATCACCCAGTCCAGCGTGCCGGCCGAACTGGCCAGCTCGGCCGAGAGCCTTGTAAATTCAGCAACCGGCACTTGTCCGGATGACTGCTGCTGCTGTTTGCAGAACTCGAAGCTGTCGACGATCTTGGCGCTCATTGCGGCAGGGTGCTTCGGAAAACCAGCTATGATAGCAGGGTTTATTCCAGATTCCCATAGTGGGCTGGCCAATTTATTACCCTCTCCCGCCCATTTGTCCGCAATGCCACCCCAGCACCCTCCTCGACTGATTCTGGCCTCGGGCTCCGCCTACCGGCGAGAGCTGTTGGCACGCTTGAGGCTACCTTTTGAAGTGTTGCCACCCGATCTGGACGAGACGCCCATCGCCGGCGAGACGCCACCTGATACTGCGCTGCGGCTCTCCCAAGCCAAAGCCGAAGCGGTAGCCAATCAGATCGGTCCGGCGCTAGTGATCGGTTCAGATCAAGTCGCGACCCTCGATGGCGAACATATCGGCAAACCAGGAAACCACGAGCGCGCTCTTGAGCAACTCAAAAAAATGCGTGGGCGAGGTGTGATTTTTCATACGGCACTCTGTTTGCTCGACAGCCGACCGGACGCAGAGCACGGCTTGCAACTGGCGAATATTCAGACCATCGTTCGCCTGCATAACTTGCCCGATAACGAGCTCGATGCCTACCTGAGAATCGAGCAGCCTTATGACTGTGCTGGCAGCGCAAAAAACGAAGGCCTCGGCATTGCACTTATAGAGCGTATCGATAGCAACGATCCAACGGCACTAACAGGATTGCCACTGATTGCACTGACGAACATGCTGCGACGGGCTGGCGTCGTTTTTTTTGGCGGCTGAATCAATGAAAGGTACTCTTTTTCTGATCCCTAATGGCTTGGGCAGCGCAGGCGCTCTGGATCAGGTGCTGACGGCAGATGTGCGAGCCATTACGGCCGATCTGGATTACTTCATCGCAGAAAACGCAAAAACAGCGCGTGCCTTTCTAAATCAGGTCGCACTGACGCACCCGCTGCGCTTGCGTCTGCAGGATATCGAGATAAGCGAGTTGAATGTAAAAACACCCGCATCGGCACTGCCTGATCTTCTGGCGCCATTGATAGCGGGACGCAACGGTGGACTGGTGTCAGAGGCTGGCGTGCCGGCCGTCGCCGACCCCGGCGCAGATCTGGTTCGGATTGCCCATGAGCGTGGCATCCGCATACGTCCGTTGGTAGGGCCCTCATCCATTCTGCTGGCCTTGATGAGCAGTGGACTGAGCGGACAGAATTTTGCATTCAATGGCTACCTGCCCACAGATGCTACCGAGCGTGCCACCCGTATTCGCCAGCTGGAGCAGCGCTCCAAACAGGAACAGCAAACACAGATTTTTATCGAAACGCCCTACCGCAACGAAGCTTTGCTGCAGGCACTCAGTACTCATTGTCAGCCGGGCACGCAGATCTGCATTGCGACGCATCTCACGCTGGAGGACGAGTTCATACAACGCATGTCGGCACAATCATGGAAGCGTGGGCTTGCGGAAAACCGTATGCCGGATTTCCGCAAAAAACCTACTGTATTCCTGATACTCGCTTCCTGAAACCGCTAGCGTCTGCAGCGCTTCAGCGTACCTTAAGGGCTTCGACTGCCAGCACTTTCGCTGCAGACTCACCCACCGCAGCGCCGAATTTTTTCAAGACCCGGTCGGACAGACCTTCACGAACGGTGTAGTCAATAATGTCTTCTGCCTTGAGTACATCACGAGCGACACTGTTGACAGAACCCAGACCATCAGCGAGTCCAATCGTAATCGCATGACTGCCCGTCCAGAACAACCCAGAGAAAATCTCGGGTGACTCTTTGAGTCGCTCGCCTCGACCCGTGCGCACTGCACGAATGAACTGCTGGTGAATTTCCTTCAGCATCATCTGCGTAAATTCTTTATGTTTGGGATTTTCGGCAGAAAACGGATCGAGCAGTGCCTTGTTTTCACCGGCTGTCATCAGCCTGCGCTCAATACCTAGCTTGTCCATCAATCCTTTGAAGCCGAAACTACTCATCAGCACACCGATCGATCCCACAATACTCGCCTCGCTGACATAAATCTTGTCAGCGGCGGCTGCAATGTAATAGCAACCTGAAGCACACATATCCTCAACAACAACATACAGCGGCTTTTTAGGATGCATTGCTTTCAGGCGCGTGATCTCGTCGTTGACAATTGCGGATTGCACCGGGCTTCCGCCGGGACTGTTCATGCGCAGAATCACACCGACCGATCCGGGATCATTGAAGGCCTCGTTGAGCGCGGGCAGTATCGAATTGACGGATGCATTGGCACTGCTAGCATCAATCTCGCCATCAATTTCGACGAGCGCAGTATGTCGCGCGCTGTCCTGCTTTGAGGCCCCTTTGAAATCAAACGCAGCCCATACAGCGAACAGCGCAACGCCGACACCCACAAAACGGAAAATATTCCGCCAGCGCCGACTGATACGTTGCTCTTTCAGAATTTCCTGCGCGAGCTTCTCGAGCGCGACGTATTGGGGTGGCACTGGAGGCTGGGATGCGGGGTCAGTACCGCTGTCAGTGGTTGGGTCGTTCATTGCGCGTTTTTATCGTTGAGTAGTTTAATGAAATGAAATGTGCAAAAAGTCTCTATTGTTTGCTCAAGGGACTCGTTTCAGGCGCGGGTTGCACTGATGCTCTCATCCGGCAACCAGAAAATCTGATTATCTCGTTCGATCACCTGCAGCGGCTGAAGCTTCCCCCCGCGGCACGGTCCACCAGCACAATGGCCCGTATCCGGTTCATACAGCGCTCCATGGGTTGCACACATCAGGTACAAACCGCTGGACTCAAAGAACTCGCCCTCTGTCCAATCAAGCTCCATCGGCACATGCGCGCAACGATTCAGATAAGCATAAGGCTGCTGACCATAACGCACCACAAATGCAATCGCATCTTCACCATAAGCAGTCACCGGAAAGCGTATACCTTTGCCACCGTCCGAAAGTGCATCAGCTGCGCAGATGAAGATTTCCGTGCTCACGCATGCTCCGTCAACCACTGATGAAGCGTTGTCACCGAATCTGCGCCGAACAGCGGACTAAGCGCCTCAAGCTCGTGCGCAGGATGTGCGCCGTAGTGAACGCCGATAGCCGCCGCACCCGCATTGGTGGCCATTTGCAGATCATGCGTGGTATCGCCGATCATCACAGTACGTTTCATATCTTGCCCAAGCTCGCGCGTAATTTCCTGGAGCATGGCGGGATGCGGCTTGGAGAAAGTCTCATCGGCACAGCGGGTCGAATCAAACAGCGACATCAGCCCCGATGTATTAAGCGCACGATTTAATCCCACCCGGCTTTTACCCGTAGCCACGGCCAGAAAATATCCCTGCGCTGCTAAATCCTGCAGCATTTCGCGCGCGCCATCAAAGAGGGTCAGGCTTTTGTCCTGGGAAAGATAATGGTAG
>CANKWG010000019.1 GCA_947487325.1 Oxalobacteraceae bacterium
GGTGTTGCTGCTGCCTCAGCACTGCGTGCATGGTTTCCGGTTTTCTCCGGATGCTGATGGCGAGGTCATTACGCTGGCGTATGCTTTTTTTCAGCGCTTGCAACCGGATCTGGGGCCAGCATTGCATGCGATGAATACGCCTGTGGTTTGTACGCTCAAGCCCGGTGCTGATCGAAAGCAGATCGAGGTGGCTTTTCATGCAATTCATAAAACGTATGCAAATCGCGATGCGCATCGTGATCTGCTGCTGGAGGCGCAACTGGTATCGCTGCTGGTCTGGTTATCTCGACTGTTACCAGCGCAGGAGGATGAATTGCCCTCTCCCCGGGGGCGTGAACATCTAGCAAGATTTTCGCAATTGGTTGAAGCGAATTATGCGCAACAATATCCTTTGGAGTTTTACGCAATCAACTTAGGCATCAGTGCAGCACATTTGAATGCCTTGTGTCGCCATTTGACCGGTCATTCTGCACTGGTCCTGATTCATGCGCGTATGGGACTCGAGGCAAGGCGTTACTTGATTTATACCTCGATGCCTGTCAAGGATGTGTCGGATGCGCTTGGTTTTTCAGACCCCGCCTATTTCACACGTTTCTTCAAGCGTCAGACGGGAAGTGCACCGATAGCATTCCGTGCGCGAACCCGTCCGGCCTGAAAAATGGATTTTACTTAGGGAAGCAAGACGGATAATTCGCTGGCTGTATTTAGCAAGAGAGGTAGAAAGCCCTGCTCGAGTTGTGTTCGATCTGCACGACCCACCTGAGCACCGATGCAGATTGCAGCGACGGGTATTCCCGAGGCGCCACGTACAGGGACGGCGATGGATCGCAGACCTATTTCCAGTTCTTCTTCCACGACGGCGTAACCACGCTGTCGTACGTCATTCAATATGTCACGTAATTGACTTTCCTCAGTGACGGTACGATCGGTAAAGGCGACCATACGAACTTTTGAAAAGTAGTCGGAGAGTTCGTCTTCCGAAAACGTGGAGAGCAGTACGCGACCCATGGAAGAGCAGTAGGCTGGTATTCGGCTGCCTGCATTTAATGCGACGGACATCACGCGAGAGCTCTGTGAACGAGAAATATAGATGACTTCATTTTCCTCGAGGACGCCCAATGAGCAGGATTCATTAAGTTCACGACTGATTTCATTGAGAGCCGGTTGGGCCGAGATAGTCAGTGGCGTTGATGAAAGATAAGAATAGCCCAGCGTCAAAATTTTAGGCTTCAAGAAAAAATTATTTGCCTCCGAGTCGGCATAGCCGAGCTGTTTCAGTGTGTAGAGACAACGACGAACGGCTGCTCGTGGAATACCTGTTTTGTGGCTGAGCTGTGCAATCGTCATCGCGCGGCGCTGATCGCTGAAAGCTTTTATGACGGCCAAGCCACGTGCAAGCGAGGTCATGAAACTTGGGTCAGTCAGCGCATCGATTTCTTCCGCAATGCTCAATGGTCGGGAGGAGGGCGCAGTCGCCAGCACATTTTCAGGTGCTGGCTCAGGAGGTCGGTCGGAATCAATAGTGTCGGTTTTTGCTTCAGATAAGTTCTGCATGGTCGGGGCGCTCATGAATGGAGTCGATCGAACTGACGGGGGAACCGCGAGAATGGAAACTGTTACAGGACGCGGCGGAGGGTTACCGTAACGGAACCCCATGTTTTTTTGATAATCGTTGCTCTCAAGAGAGAAAGAGCAATTCATTGAGTGTAGGAATTGCTGAATTCTGTTGCGAAACAGGCACAGCTATGGCGGACGCTACATCACCCAAGGGGGCTGTCCGCTCAGGGGTTTTGCCCCATTTTCTTGCCGTAGAGAAATTGCAGGGATACACTGCGAGCCTTGTTATGTGAACAAGGCCTCGTTGGCGCTGCGTTTCCTGGGTGGATGCAACGAGGCGAGACAGGTGTGCGGACGCGCGCACCGGGAGGCATGGGTTTGATTGACAAAATTTCCCCGGACATTGCGACTGCGATGGCTGGTATCTCCGATGGCGCTACCATCATGATTAGCGGATTCGGGAGCGCTGGCATGCCAAGCGCGCTGATTGACGGCCTGATTGCTCAGGGCGCCCGCGATCTGACTATCGTCAACAACAACGCCGGTAATGGTGAGACAGGTCTTGCGGCCTTACTGTCTGCCGGCCGTGTGCGCAAAATCATTTGCTCTTACCCTCGACAGACTGATTCGCATGTGTTTGACGGGCTTTACCGCAGCGGCAAGATCGAATTGGAATTGACACCGCAGGGTAATCTGGCTGAACGTATTCGTGCCGCAGGCGCGGGTATCGGGGGATTTTTTACCGCCACCGGATACGGGACACAGCTCGCTGAAGGCAAGGAGACCCGTCTCATCAATGGACGTCACTATGTGCTGGAGTCGCCCATTCATGCTGATGTCGCACTCATCAAGGCCTGGAAGGCCGATCGCTGGGGCAATCTAGTCTACCGAAAGGCAGCGCGCAACTTTGCGCCCATCATGGCCATGGCCGCAAAATGTACGATCGCGCAGGTTGATCATGTGGTCCCTCTGGGTGAATTGGATCCTGAAGTGATTGTGACGCCCGGTATTTTTGTCAAGCGCTTGGTGCACGTGGCTGGAGGCAGTCAATGAAGCGATTTACGCGCGATGAAATCGCACAGCTGGTAGCCCGAGATATTCCCGAAGGCTGCTACGTCAATCTCGGCATTGGCTTGCCGACCTTAGTCGCCAACCATCTCGAGACATCGAAAGATATTTTTCTGCATAGCGAGAACGGCATACTCGGTATGGGTCCTGCACCCGCACCCGGCGAGGAGGATGGCGATCTGATCAATGCAAGCAAGCAGCCGGTGACCTTGCTGACAGGAGGTGCGTATTTTCATCAGGCTGATTCATTTGCGATGATGCGCGGCGGTCATCTGGATATTTGCGTGCTGGGTGCCTTTCAGGTTTCGCGAACGGGTGATCTTGCGAACTGGCATACCGGTGCTCCCGATGCGATTCCGGCTGTCGGCGGCGCGATGGATCTGGCGACTGGCGCCAAGCGCGTATTCGTCATGATGGAACATCAAACCAAATCAGGCGAGAGCAAAATAGTGGACCGCTGTACTTATCCCTTGACGGGGGTGGGTTGCGTGTCTCGCATTTACACTGATTTGGCTGTGATCGACATTTCTGACGACGGCTTAATCGTGCGTGATTTGGCACCGGGCCTTACTCTGGACGAATTGCAGAGCATTACCGGCGTGCCTTTGCGGGCCGCATGATGTAACGCATTCAGCTTTTCATTTGGTTTAATTTCAATTCGGGATTTATTCATGAAGCATGCCTTCATTTGCGATGCAATACGCACGCCCATAGGCCGTTTTGGCGGCGCACTGAAAGATGTTCGGGCTGACGACCTCGGCGCCATCCCCTTACGCGCACTGCAAGAGCGCAACCCTACCGTTGACTGGAGTGCAGTTGATGAAGTGATTTTTGGTTGTGCGAATCAGGCCGGCGAAGACAATCGCAATGTGGCGCGTATGTCATCTCTTCTGGCAGGCTTGCCTATCGATGTGCCGGGGGCGACCATCAATCGTCTTTGTGGCTCCGGTATGGATGCACTAGGTACTGCTGCTCGCGCAATCAAGTCGGGTGACGCACATCTGATGATCGCGGGCGGTGTTGAGTCCATGACGCGCGCACCCTTTGTTATGGGTAAAGCCGATACTGCGTTCTCACGCAACGCGCAAATTTTTGACACCACCATAGGCTGGCGTTTTGTTAATCCGCAGATGAAGGCCTTGTACGGTGTCGATGCGATGCCAGAAACAGCAGAGAACGTCGCCACGGATTATCAGATCAGCCGTGCCGATCAGGACCTGTTTGCCGTAGCCAGTCAAAACAAGGCTGCAGCTGCCCAAGCCTCTGGTGTACTTGCAGATGAAATAGTCCCCGTTGTAATTCCTCAGAAAAAAGGAGACCCGTTGACTGTGATGCACGATGAGCATCCGCGTGCGACCAGTGTCGAGGCGCTTGTCAAACTCAAAGGCGTGGTACGTCCCGATGGAACGGTCACGGCAGGCAATGCATCCGGTGTTAACGATGGCGCGTGCGCGCTGCTGTTGGCCGATGAAGACAGTGCGCGACGATTTGGATTGACACCCAAGGCGCGCGTGATCGGGATGGCAACGGCAGGTGTAGCGCCGCGCGTGATGGGTATAGGTCCGGTACCTGCAGTACAAAAGCTCATGGCGCAAACCGGAATGACACTGGCTCAGATGGATGTGATCGAGCTCAATGAGGCGTTTGCTGCGCAGGGTTTAGCTGTCTTGCGTCAGCTGGGCATTGCCGACAATGACCCGCGCGTCAATCCGAATGGTGGCGCGATTGCCCTCGGTCATCCGCTCGGCATGAGTGGTGCGCGGCTGGTGACAACCGCGATGTATCAGCTGCATCGCACGGGCGGACGTTATGCGCTCTGTACTATGTGTATTGGTGTGGGTCAGGGTATTGCCGTGATTATTGAGCGCCTCTAGTCACATAAAACGGACACGCAGGTGTGCAGCCGCATGCCACGCAAAAAGAGATACTTCAAACTCTGTCGGGAAACGTAAATAAGGAATGTCGATGTCTGAATTGCTTCCCTACCGCAAAGCAGCGCCAGGCGCGCAACCTGATTACCTGTATCCGCCGTATGCATCAACAGTGAAACGCTCACCGTCGCAGCCGCTGGTACTGCTGCCGCAATCGTTGTCTGAGATAACCGGTCCTGTGTTTGGCCACGAGCAAGTGAGCGCCCAGGATGCAGATCTCACGCGACAACATGCAGGTGAACCCGTAGGCGAGCGCATTATCGTGGCGGGTCGCGTACTGGATGAAGATGGCCGTCCCGTGCCGCACACGCTGATTGAAATCTGGCAGGCCAACGCAGCCGGTCGTTATCAGCATAAAAATGACCAGCATGATGCGCCGCTCGATCCGAATTTTACGGGTGCCGGTCGCACGATGACGGATGCACTGGGTAACTATCGTTTTCTTACCATTCGTCCCGGCGCTTATCCCTGGGGTAATCATCCCAATGCCTGGCGACCTGCGCATATCCATTTTTCACTGTTCGGACATGCATTTGCAACGCGGCTCGTGACGCAAATGTATTTCCCGGGTGATCCTTTGTTGGCCTTCGATCCGATTTATCAGAGCATGCCCGATGAAAAAGCACGTCAGCGCATGATCGCGAATTTCAGACTGGATCTGACCGAGCCGCAATTCGCGTTAGGTCTGCAGTTTGATATTGTGCTGCGTGGTCAGCATGCCACACCGATGGAGCGCTGACATGAGCTTTGAATCCACGCCCTCACAGACGGTTGGCCCTTATCTCCATATTGGTCTTGACTGGCTCAATACTCGCGATCTTGCTCCTGCCACCCTCGAGGGTGAGCGCATCACGATTCACGGAAGACTGCTGGATGCCGATGGCCAGCCCGTGCCCGATGGCTTGATCGAGTTCTGGCAAGCGAATGCGCATGGCAAATATGCGCATCCCGCAGATAAACGAGACTTACCGCTGCAAGAAGGATTCAGTGGTTTTGGCCGTCAACCAACGGATCAGCGGGGTGAATTTGTGTTCACCACCATCAAACCCGGTGCGGTGCCTGCGCTGGACGGGCAAATGCAGGCACCCCATATTCTGGTCAATGTCTTTGCGCGTGGTTTATTGCGGCAGTTGGTCACGCGTTTGTATTTTCCGGGTGACGATCATGCATCTGACCCCGTCATGCATGTTGTACCGCAGGCAAGGCAGAAAACGCTTATTGCTGTGGCGCAGCCCGATGATCCATCCCATTTGCAATGGAATATCGTCATCGGAGGTAGTGCTAATGAAACCGTTTTCTTTGATCTTTGATCTCTGATCCAAGTCTGTAAATCATGAATACTTCATCACTGACTGATGGCTTGTTTTCCACCGAAGGAATGCAGTCTATCTTTTCTGACAGTAATACGATACAGCGCATGCTGGATGTCGAGGCGGCATTGGCTCGTGCACTCGCTGTTGAAGACGTGATACCTCAGAGTGCTGTGGCAGCGATTGTGAGTTCGTGCAGGGCAGATCTTATGGATCTTGATGCGCTGGCGAAATCAGTCAGCAGCGCAGGCAATGTGGCTATTCCCTTGATCAAGCAATTAACAGCCGTAGTCGCTAGCACCGATGCAGACGCTGCGCGGTATGTGCCCTGGGGGGCGACCAGTCAGGATGTGATTGACAGTGGACGTGTGCTGCAATTGCGCGATGCGATTGATCTGATCACGACAGATTTAGCAGAGCTAGCTGATACCCTCGCATCACTGGCACATCAACACCGCGCGACCATCATGGTGGGGCGTACCTGGATGCAGCATGCGCAGCCCACCACGCTGGGTCTGAAAATTGCCGGCTGGCTGGATGCCATCATGCGTCATCAAGATCGCTTGCAAGCATTGCGTACCCGCGTGTGCGTTTTACAGTTGGGTGGTGCCGCCGGTACCTTGGCCAGTCTCGGTGAAAGTGGATTGACGGTCGCGACCGCACTCGCAAAAGATTTGTCATTGGCGCTGCCGGCGCTACCCTGGCATACGCACCGAGATCGTATGGGTGAGGTCGCTACGACGTTTGGGCTACTCACTGGTACGCTCGGAAAAATCGCGCGCGATATCGCTTTGCACGCGCAAACTGAAATCGCTGAGCTTGCCGAACCGCTTGTGCAGGGACGCGGAGGTTCATCCACCATGCCGCACAAGCGCAATCCTGTTGCCTGTTCTGCGGTACTCGCTTGCGCAATGCGCGTACCCGCGCTGGTTTCTACCATGCTGACAGCGATGGTGCAGGAGCAGGAACGTGCACTCGGCGGCTGGCAGGCTGAATGGGACACCCTGCCCGAGATCGCATCACTCACTTCGGCAGCGCTGAATCAGTTACGTGAGGTGAGCTCTGGTCTTTCAGTTGATGCAGCACGCATGCGATCTAATATCGATATCACGCAGGGCTTGATTATGGCGGAAGCGGTATCGCTGGCACTTGCGCAGCATGTGGGTCGCGCAGTGGCCCATGAGTTGATTGAGAAGGCTTGTCACCAAGCGGTGGAGAGCGGTCGCTCATTACTTGAAGTGCTGAAGTCAGATCCTAGAATGCCGGAAGAATTTTCTTCGGGACATCTTGAAGCGCTGTTTGATCCTGCACATTGTCTTGGTGAGGCACCGGCGTTTGTCGAACGCGTGCTCGTACATCATTGGAATCGCAAGGCATAACCCACACAAGCACGCCCTCACCAGTCATCGTCAGGAGTCATCATGTCGTTCATTCAGACAGGTAGCGGTAAACTGCACTACGTACTCGAAGCGGCGTCGGGCAATGAAGATGCGCCTGTACTGGTCATGTCAAATTCACTCGGTACTACGCTGGATATGTGGTTGCCGCAAGTGCCCGCTTTACTTGAGCACTTCCGCGTGCTGCGTTACGACACGCGCGGTCACGGTCAATCTGACGTCACTCCTGGCCCCTATACAATTGCCCAGCTAGGTGGTGATGTGCTGGCACTGCTGGATGCGTTGCAGATTCAGCGCGCTCATTTTTGCGGATTGTCGATGGGTGGCATGACAGGCATGTGGCTGGGTATTCATGCCCCTGAACGGCTTGATCGACTCGCCTTATGCAACACCAGTGCTGCGATTAGTCTGCCGGAAGTATGGAATGCACGTATTACCAAAGTTCGTCAGGAAGGTATGGCATCGATTATCGAGACGGTACTTGAGCGCTGGTTTACCGCAGATTTTCTTACGCATGCACCCGCCCAAGTTGAGCGTGTTCGGACCATGTTGGCCAATATGTCCGTCGAGGGTTATGTGGCGAATTGTGCTGCAGTACGCGACATGGATCAGCGAGCCGAGATGTCGAAAATTTCGGCGCCCACTTTGGTAATCGCTGGTCGTCATGATAAATCCACACCGCCGGAGCATGGCGAGCTGATCGCGCGCGCGATTCAGGGCGCGAAGTATGTGGAGCTCAATGCTGCACATTTATCGAATTGGGAAGTGGCCCAAGCTTTTACGCAGAATTTGCTACGTTTCATGCTGAAGAAGGAAATCGCACATGGATGAAAAAGAACGTTACGAACAGGGCATGAAAAAGCGCCGTCAGGTGCTTGGCGATACGCATGTGGATCGTGCGCAGGCCAATCGTACCGACTTCACAAGTGATTTTCAGGATCTGATCACGCGCTATGCATGGGGTGAAATCTGGGCACGGCCGGGTCTGCCGGCCCACACCCGAAGCCTGATGACGATTTGCATGATGGTAGCGCTCAATCGCGAAGAAGAACTTAAGCTGCACTTGCGGGCTGCTGCAAACAATGGTGTCACCCGTGAAGAGATCAGCGAGGCACTGCTACAGACAGCGATTTATTGTGGTGTGCCTGCGGCGAATAGTGCTTTTGCACTGGCGCAGCAGGTGTTTGCGGCGATGGATGCTGGTAGCTGAATGCTGGCGATCTCATTAGATTCGCAATAGCGACAATCAGTTCGAACCCGGATCAGCATTATAAAAATCCCAGTCAGCAAAGGCGTTGCACGGGACCGGTCATAAAGAGAGACGGATACGTCGTTAGAAAACAATCCTGAATATTGGCCGCCATGTCTCTTGATGCATGGGGTATCTGGAACCCGGTAGACGATGTCGTGCCATCCTGGCTGAAGAAGGGCTGTAAGCCGCTTCCTGTATATTCGGGTTATCACTAATATCTTAATAAAAAAACTCAGCAGGTCCAGCATGCTCTCAGCGATTCAATCAGAAAACACCATTGCCGTCATGGGCGCAGGCTCGGTCGGTTGTTATTTCGGCGGCATGCTCGCGCGTGCTGGCTATCCTGTCACTCTGATCGGGCGACCATCGCATGTTGATGCTATTCAGCAGAAGGGACTTTTGCTGGAGACCCTGAGCTTTACCGAGTATGTAAAACTCAAAGCGAGTACCGATGTCAGTGATATTGCCGCAGCGCGCGTGGTGCTCTTCTGTGTGAAATCAACCGATACGATCAGTGCGGCGGAGGCTATGCTGCCGTATTTGTCGCCGGATGCGATTATTCTGTCGCTGCAAAATGGTGTGGAAAATGCAGAGATGCTGCAGCGTGTTTTGCCTCAGTCAGTCATACCTGCAGTGGTCTACGTCGCGACTGAAATGGCTGGTCCCGGGCATCTGAAACATCATGGGCGTGGTGAGCTTGCGATTGGCGATTCTCCTATCAGCGAGCAGCTTGCATCGAAGTGTACCGAGGCAGGCGTACCGGTGCAGGTATCGACGAATATCGTCGGTATTTTATGGGGTAAGCTGATTGTCAATTGCGCGTACAACGCGCTCTCGGCCATTGCGCAGCAGCCGTACGGCAAGCTGGTAGAAGTTCCTGGGGTGCGTGAGCTGATGCACTCAGTGGTGACCGAGTGCCTTGCCGTCGCCCAAGCCGCCGGTGTAAAGGTGCCTGGCGATAGCTATGAAATCGTCAGGCAGGTTTCAACCAATATGGCGACACAGTATTCATCGACTGCGCAGGATGTCGCGCGCGGCAAGCCGAACGAGATTGATTATCTAAATGGTTATGTGTGTAGGCAGGGAGCGCTATTGGGTATACCCACACCAGTCAATCAGACGCTGCTGACGCTGGTAAAACTGATTTCAACAAAATAAAACAAGGAGATAAAAATGGATCAGCAGGCATTCAAGACAATGCTGGAGAGTGAAGGCTTTGAAGTCCTTATTGTCGAGCGCGAAGCAAACCAGGGAATGGATTTGCACAGTCATCCTTTCGAAGCCAAGGCGATGATCATTGAAGGTGACATTCGTGTTGTAGTGGACGGCAAGGAAAGACACTGCCAGGTAGGCGACACTTTTCATCTGGCCGCCAACATCATGCACACTGAAACTTATGGACCCAATGGCGTGAAATTCATCGCGGGCCGTAAAGCAGTCGCGTGATTCAAATGAAAAATCCCGGGCTTGTGGCCCGGGATTTTTTTCTTGCGTACTACCGGTGTACTTTGCTTAACCGATGAGATCAACCCGACCCGTCAGATCCATGATGCCGGTGATCACGCTCAGTTTGGGATGGCGCATGTTGACTTCCTTACGGAACATCGCAAGTGCTTCTCCATGAGAGACGGTTTCAACCTCTTTATCTGCCACACCTGCTGGTCCGAAGACCAGCTTGGCAGCACCGCAATCACGATGGGACAAGGCGACCACGCGTTTGATGTGGTGGAGCGCGATAGTGATCTCGAGATTGTCCCAAAAAGTTTTGTGCCAAGCCGCAAACTTCGGATGGATCGCACCGATTGGACCACCCGCCATCACGAAATGGCTGTAGTTGTCACCCAGCTTCTCGCGATCTACACCGGAGAGTAGCCCCATGTACTGCCAGCTCAGTGTGGTGAAGCGAGGATCGATGCAATTGACCAGCATGGCTTCATAGTTGCCGCCGCCTGCCATGGATCGCCCGGGTACAAAACCCATCATGCCGCCAGCCAGGACTGCGGCACCGGTTGCCAGAAACTGGCGACGCGATGTACCTGATGGCACGGGACTGCAACATGGGCAACCCGCCTGATGAAGTTCGCCAGGCAGCGTCTCAATTATTTTTTTAGTCATATTTTTCTCCTTTGATAACAAAACTGCCGGGCATGAATATATTTAGTCTGCTGACGCTCTCTCATGCCTGAAAACGCTGTCAAAAGCCAAATAAATTCAGCGCCATTGTTCTAAACCATAAACGACAATCAGTGAATCGAACTGAGCATTGCAAACCTTTAGCTCGGATACGTATATTTGTTTACTTTGGAGGCTACAGAAAATCACCGCCGGTTCGATTATCCATGACCAGAGTTTTTGTCGGAAGTGACTAGAGCAGGAACCGACACCATCAAAGTATTCTTTTGATAAGGCTCGTGGCAGTTGCACGAGTTAGCAAGTAAACCCGTGGATTTCGGAACATGCCCAAAGTGGCAGGAATCGAGCGATTCAGAGCTTCACTCGCTTTGTGAAGGAAAATAGAATGAACCTCAATAAACTGACCGTGACCGTTGTGGTCCTCATGCTGTCCAGCGCTGCTGTCTTTGCAGCTGACGCGCAGCGTGACCCTAAAGCGCCAGCACCCGCTGCTGACAGCCACACCGCGGACGAACCCGGTAAACCCGCGTCGGCGAAAAAATCCCGCAAACCTGCATCCGTAAAATCACAGCACAAAGCGCCGACCCAAGTTGCACAGGCTGACGCGCAAGGCAGCAAAGATGCGCCGGCAACTGATACCCACGCAGCTCACGACACGGACTCGGCACCAGCGAAAGCGGATGAAGGGCGCGGCAGTAAGCGTGTGCGGGTCAAGAATCGATTTAACTCGACTGCCATTAGCTCAGACGCGGCCGGCGTAGTAAACGATGCGCCTGCTGCACCCGCTGCCGACGCAGCGCCCGCGGCCAAGGAAAGCAATGACGACCATGCGGCCCCAGCTGCAAAGCAAGCGGCGCCCGCGAAAGATACACACGGTCGCAGTGACAGTCATGCGGCCCCCGCTGCATCTGTTGCACCCGCAGCGCTTGCTGACGCTGATACGCATGCCGATACTCAAGCCGAGAGCCCCACTGCAAGCGCAAAGCCAGCGACTGTTGAGCCCTCATCAGACTATTGCAACCCACCGCTGAAGTCAGAGGTTGCAGCGCTGTTCGAGCGCTGGAATACCTCGCTGCGCACTGGCGATCCTAAAAAAGTTGCGGCCAACTATGCACCCGGCTCGGTTCTTTTACCTACAGTCTCAAATCGTGCGCGATTTACCACGGCAGAAAAAGAAGAGTATTTCGCGCACTTCCTGGTACGACGTCCGGAAGGCAGCATCGACGATCGTGTCATTGATGTCGACTGCAACAGCGCAACCGATGCAGGGCTTTATACCTTCCGGTTCTCCGATGGCACGATGGTCAAGGCACGCTATTCATTCTCGTATCGCAAGATCGGCTCGCAGTGGTTGATCACCAGTCATCACTCGTCGGGTATGCCAGAAAAAACCGAGGTCGCCGCCGAGCACCCGGTTGCCAAGGCACCCAATGCAAAATCTGCTGATCGATCCGAGCAGGGCTCGCCAGCCAGAGGCTGGGTACGTTATCCCTGAGTTTTAGAACCTGCCTAGGTGTGTAGCGTGAGCCTTCATTTTTTGAAGGCTTCGTCGACCGGTACTTGCAGGCTGCTGGCCAGTGCATTGGTTTGACTGGCCATGGCGATCACGGCGAGTAGTTCTGCATGCTGTGCGTCCGTCATGCCTTTGGCTCGTGCAGCTGCCGTATGCGAGTGCACGCAGTATTCGCAGCTGTTGGCAGCTGACACAGCGATATAAATCAGCTCCTTGGTCATGGCATCGAGGGCGCCGGGCTTCATCACCTGCTGCGCCTGAGACCATACGCTTTGCAGCAATTCGGGCGAATGCGCCAGCGCTTTCCAGAAATTATTCACATCATCGACACCACGCACTCGCTTGATGTCATCAAAGACTTCGCGCGCTTTGGGGCTGGCTTCGGCGTGCGAGAGTAGGGGAACGGTGGCCATGGGGTGTCTCCTTCGGATTGAGTTGTGGCGAGCTTAGCATGCAGGTCTGCGTTGTCAGACATACATTCTTTGACAAGAGCGTACTTCGGAAACCGGTGAACTGCAGGAAATCGTCAGAATGAATGCTTGCCTTTCATGCATGGTTTAGTTTGATTGGTGAAATTTATTCTTCCTTGTTCGTGATCTCGCTATGGCCGACTAAAATTCAGCCTTGATCGGTCGATTCATTAATTGAACAGGAGTTTCATGGACAGCCTTCTCATTCGCGATATCCGCGCCCGCGCCATTGTCGCGCCGCTCGCTCGACCTGTCAGAACGGCTTCTGGCTCGGTGGATGTATCACCGCTGATTTTGATTGATGTGCTGACTGAGCAAGGCATAACTGGTAGCGCTTATTTGTTTGGCTACACCCCTGTCACACTGCGGCCGCTGTTGTCGCTGATTGATGAGATCAAGCCGGATCTGATAGGTAAAACCGTGGCGCCAGTCGCGCGCATGCAGCAGCTTGAGCAGCGCTATCGTTTGCTCGGCATGCAGGGATTGTTGGGCATGGTGGCCTCGACGTTGGATATGGCGTACTGGGATGCGCTCGGTAAATCGGTCAACAAGCCTGTCGTTGCTTTGTTGGGTGGTGAGGCAAAGCCGGTGTGGGCCTACGATAGCTACGGCATGGTGGACCCTGTGCATGACGCTAAAGCGATCGAGCACTCGATGGCGCAGGGTTTTCGTGCCATCAAGATCAAACTGGGTGATCCGGATGTACAACGCGACATTCATGTGACACGTGAAATTCGTCAGATGATCGGACCGAAGACGGCGTTAATGGTGGACTTCAATCAGAGTCTGCAACCGACCGAAGCCATTCGACGTATTCGCTTGCTCGAGGCTTTTGATTTGCACTGGGTAGAAGAGCCGGTGGCCGCAGAAGATCTGCAAGGACATGCGTTGGTCAGAGAGTCGGTTAATGCGAACATACAGACCGGTGAAAACTGGTGGTTCCCGCGTGATGCCGAACGTGCCATCAGTGCCGGTGCCTGCGACATGATGATGCCCGACCTGATGAAAATCGGCGGGATTACTGGTTGGCTTTCGGTGATGGGTATGGCACGCGCAGCATCGATGCCTGTATCGAGTCATTTATTCATTGAGGCCAGCGCGCATGTGTTGGCGGTGACACCCACCTGTCATTGGCTGGAGTTCATGGACTTCGGTTCGGCAGCGCTGGCGCGGCCCTACGAGATCGTTGATGGTCAGGTGACTGCACAAGGTCCGGGGCTTGGCATGGAATGGAATGAAGACGCTGTGAAGCGTTATGCGTTGAATTAGTGGTCATCCGGGATTTTCCTGGTGATCGACAATCTGTACCACAGGAGATTCGTCCGATGAAACACCGGAACCCCATGATCGCTGTCATCGTCAGCCTGTTGTTCCCTGGGCTGGTGCATGCCGAAACCCTGAAGACCAACAACCCCGATATTGTGGTCAAACGTATTTACTGTGTTGACTACAATATCGGTGGTGTGCTGGTCAATAAAGGTGATCAGCCTTTCCGTGGCAGCTTCTCGGTGGCGGTCAAAGATGAAGAGGGTGATGTCGTTGGCCGCAACAAAATGCGGCTGCGCGTGGGCGCCGAAAACGGCGCGCGCTTTTCTTTTCATTACATAAATACCCTCGATTGCAAAAAACAGAAATTCGAATTTCGGGTGGAATAATTGCCTGAGTTTGAACGGATGATGGTTCTGCGGGGCTGGTATCCATCTGTGTTACCGTCACGTGTATGTACCCTAGTCACCGACGTCTGATTATTCTTCTGCTCTGTTGCCTCTTGCCCGTGCAGGGCGCGCTGGCGTTTGCGCGATCGGTAGGTATGGTCTCGCATCACGCGCGAGCGGTACAGACTGCCACTGGTACTGCGGCTGGAGCCCTTCAGCAACATCACCAAGGCCACCATCAGGTGCATCACGCCGGGCATGGATCGGTGGATAAGTCTGAAAAAGCCCCAGCAAAATCGACTCCGCACTCACAGGCTTCCTGTACCGATTGCGCTAAGTGCTGCCTTACAGGCGCCACGGCACCACCGCCCACCGCCGTTCAGGCAAGTTCAGTTTCTTTTGTACTCAGTGCTTTCAAACCCGTATCGATCGAAGTAGCCGTCCACATCCCTGAAAAGCCTGAACGACCTCCCCGAGCTTTCCCCCGCGCTCTGACCTGACACGCAGCCTGATCGCGTGTCAGCGCTGACCTGCTCGCTTGCCGCTGGCAAGCACTCACTTTGTGTCGAGGTTTTTCATGAAATCCCAATCTATGGCGCGTGCCTGCGTGATGCTGGCGTTTGCTGGCATGCTGGCAGCTTGCGCTGGTTTTTCGCCCGATGGTGGTCTGGAGGGTGTGTCTTCACTCACCCGTGATCGTGCTGGTTTTGGTGTACAACGCGAATCGGAGGCAGCGCAGGTCCAAGTCGCTCAACTGCTCGCCAGCGATCTGACGCCGGATGGCGTCGTGCAGATCGCGCTGCTCAATAACAAACGACTGCAGGTGGCACTGGCTGACTTGGGTGTTGCTGAAGCTGATCTGGTGCAAGCCGGGCGCTTGCGTAATCCACGTCTGTCTTTTGGTCGGGTGTCAGGCAGCGATGCCACTGAAATTGATCGTGCGGTGTTGTTCGATCTGGCCGGTCTATTGACCATGCCTTTGCGTCGCGCCATCGAAGAGCGTCGTTTTAGTCAGGCGCAATTGCAGACTGCGTTGCAGGTGGTTCGTCTGGCTACCGATACACGTCGCGCCTATTTTCAGGCAGTCGCTGCGAATCAAACCCTGAGCTACATGCGTCAGGCAGCGCAGGCCACTGAAGCCAGTGCCGAGCTCGCACAACGCATGGCCGGCGTCGGAAACTGGAGCAAACTGGATCAGGCGCGCGAGCAGGTGTTTCATGTCGAGGTCACGGCACAACTGGCTCGCGCTGAGCAGAGTGCCAACGCCAGCCGCGAGAGATTAATACGCCTGATGGGATTAGCGGGAGAGCAAGTGAAGATCAGCTTGCCCGATCGTTTGCCCGCGTTACCTGATAAGCCAGATACACCTTCTGATATCGAAAAGACGGCGCTGGCACGGCGACTTGATGTACAGGCAGCCAAAATGGAAACCGACCACACTGCCCGCACATTGGGACTGACCCGCGCGACGCGTTTCGTAAACGTACTCGAGGCGGGCTATCAGAACAAAAGCGCCACCGGCGAATCACGCGCTGATGGCTATGAGATTGAGCTAAGCCTGCCCTTGTTCGACTGGGGTACGGCACGCACACGCCGCGCCGAGGCCATTTACACGCGCGCTATGATGCGAACGGCGGATGTCGCCGTTCAGGCGCGCTCGGAAGTTCGAGAATATTACGCAGCCTATCGTACAAATTTCGAGGTATCGCGCCGCTACCGGGACGAGATTGTCCCGCTCAGAAAGCGCGTGTCCGAAGAAGTACTACTGCGCTACAACGGCATGCTGGTGAGTGTGTTTGAACTGCTGATCGATGCGCGTGCGCAGATCGGGAGTATCAACGCTGCGATCGAAGCGCAGCGTGACTTTTGGATTGCCGATACCGAGCTGAATTTCGCCATGCATGGCGGTAGTTTGGTTACACCATTGATGCCGGCTGCTAGCACCCTACAGACATTGGCCGCGCCCTCAACTGCAGCGCACTAACAGGAGAACATCATGACCACACGCAGAGATTTTTTTCGTGATGCAGGTGTGCTGGCGCTGGGTGCCGGACTGATCAGCAGGGCAGGTGCTGCCGCATTACCTGAGGCCGCGGTGATGAAAGACGCCAAGACCACACCGCCGCCATTGCCCAAGGATGGCCGACCGTTTTATCCGGTGGTCACGCTGAACGGCTGGTCGCTACCCTGGCGCATGAATCAAGGCGTTAAGGAATTCCATCTGGTGGCCGAACCCGTGGTGCGTGAATTTGCGCCCGGCATGAAGGCTAACCTGTGGGGCTATAACGGTCAGTCACCGGGGCCGACGATTGAAGTGGTGGAAGGTGACCGTGTACGTATCTTCGTGACCAATCGTCTGCCCGAGGCAACCAGCGTGCACTGGCACGGGCAGCGACTGCCCAATGGCATGGATGGTGTGGCTGGCCTGACGCAGCCACGCATACCGGTGGGTAAAACCTTTGTCTATGAATTCGAAGCAAAACGCGCGGGAACCTTCATGTACCACCCGCATTCGGATGAAATGGTGCAAATGGCGATGGGCATGATGGGTTTTTGGGTGACGCATCCGAAAGATGCAAATTTCATGCGCGTAGACCGTGATTTTGTTTTCTTGCTGAATAGCTTCGACATCACGCCAGGTAGCGCAACCCCCAAGGTCAATACCATGCTGGACTTCAATCTCTGGGGCTTTAATAGCCGCGTTTTCCCCGGCATTGATGCGATGCGTGTGCGACAGAACGACAGGGTACGCATCCGTGTGGGGAATCTGACCATGACCAATCATCCGGTGCACCTGCACGGACATGAATTCACGGTGACGGGTACCGATGGTGGCTGGACACCACCGGCGTCGCGCTGGCCGGAAGTGACTGTTGATATTGGCGTGGGTCAGATGCGTGCGATTGAATTTGATGCGACCGAGCCGGGTGACTGGGCATTACATTGTCATAAATCGCATCACACGATGAACGCGATGGGCCATCAGGTGCCCACCATGATTGGTGTTGATCACCGAGGTATCGCAGAAAAAATAAACAAGTTGGTACCCGACTACATGGTCATGGGCGAGCGCGGCATGGGTGATATGGCGGATATGGAGATGCCGCTCCCCGAGAACACCTTACCCATGATGACCGGTGACGGGCCATTTGGCAGTGTGGAAATGGGCGGCATGTTCACGGTGCTGCAAGTTCGCGCTGAACAGAAGTCGGGTGATTACAGTAACCCCGGCTGGTACAAGCATCCACCCGGAACCATCGCGTACGAATGGAAGGGCGAATTGCCTGAGCCCTCCAATCAGAACGAAGCAGGTGGTCAGTCCATGCCCGCGCAGGTGAAGCCGGCAAACACGGAGCCAGTCGAGACAAAGCCACGCAGTCGAAAGCCTTCAGGTCACGAAGGTCATTGAATTTTTTATAACGCAGATTCCAAGGAGCATTCAAATGCATCAATTTGTTAAACAGGTCCTTTCTCTTTCTATCGCGCTGTCAGTGACCTGCACTTTTCCCACCGTCAGGGCCAATCATCATGAGCATGAGGCGCATACGTCGCATGTATCGCAGACCAGCAGCATGATCAAAGGCGAGGTGCGCCGCATCGATACCGAGAATCGCAAGCTGACGATCAAGCACGAGGCCATTCCTGATTTGGATATGGCTGCCATGACGATGTCGTTTCGGGTTGCCGATACCATGTCAATGGACAAACTCAAGGTGGGCGACAAAATTCGCTTTTCTCTGGGGAAGGTTGAGGGGAAATGGGTGGTCGTTGCGATTGAAAACGACTCAAACCCCTGACGGAACCGAGTTGAAAAAATCCTGAATCAGACTGAATTGGAGTGAGAGGAACGCTGGAGCGTCTAGCCCTCAAATTTCTCGCCCGCTTCAAAATCAAGCTCCACGCGCGCGCCGTTGGGATCATGAAAGAATAACTGCCACACGCCCGTCTCTTGCTGGCGTCGCAAATCGTAAACTAGGCCGCGTGATTTCAGCGTGTTCAGTGTGCCGTTCAAGTCCGTCGCAGAAAAAGCCATATGGTCCAATATGCCGGATTTTTCTAGGGGCAGTACACCTTTGTTAATGATGTGCAGCACGGGCTCATCATCGCAATACATCCAGGCGCC